>JBLMVP010000350.1:0-19189 GCA_050256755.1 Sphingobacteriales bacterium
CCGGTTTTAAGATGGGTTGGGCAGAGTTTGAGGCAGGTGGGGTTAGTTTTGAGGTGTGGTTAATGAGTTATCTGAAAAACCAATAACTCTATTTTTTAAAAGAGTTTTTTAAGGGAGTAGCTAAATCTATCAAATATACTCGTGTTAACATTGCTACATCTGAGTCAAGCTATCTATTTAAAGAAGGGGAAGTTTTTTCTGAATCCAACAAAGAAAAAAACTTAATTATACTTAGTTCAACGGAATGTGCAATAAAATTAAAAATTGATTCAATTAAAATGCATGCTGGTTCTAAACGAAAATAATTCGACCACTCTAAACTTCAAGTTAGATCAAAAGCAAAAATTTCATAACTCCATTGTTATTCTCCTTAGGCTGCCAAACAGCAACCAACAACCAGCAACCAGAAACTTAGTACTTTAGCCCTTCAATAAAAATCGCAATATGCTCACTGTAAATTTGGAACCCATCTTTAAAGCCCGTGGTATTGATAACCCTTATTATTTTTTAACCCAGGAAGGCTTTACTCCACAAACGGCCAAAAAATTAGTTAACGGTACCAGCCCCACTTTAAAAATGAAGCATATTGAAATGCTGTGTTCAGCATTGTATTGTACACCCAGCGAACTTTTTTTATATACCCCAAATAAAAAAAATAAACTTAGTGCCACGCATCCGCTCAACAGCTTAACCGGCGTACTGGAAGATTTTAAACTCAGAGAAACCTTAACCCAATTACCACTGTCGCAGTTAAAAGAAATTGCAGGCATCATCAGTAAAAGCGGGCAGCAGCCACCAAAAGAGTAATTCACTCTGGCAAAATTCCTTTTCTTTGCACATGGGTTTAATTCAAAATAAAATCATCATCATCACCGCACCATCGGGTGCGGGTAAAACATCCATTACCCGGCATTTGATGAAAGTATTTCCGCAAATTGCTTTTTCTGTTTCAGCCACCACAAGGCCGGCAAGAGCTAATGAAGAAAACGGGCTGCATTATTTTTTTATTTCTGCAGAAGACTTCAAACAAAAAATTCAGCATAACGAATTTATAGAATGGGAAATGGTGTACGAAGGAAAATATTACGGCACGTTAAAAAGTGAAATTGAAAAAATGTGGCAGCAAAACCAGGTACCCATACTGGATATAGATGTTAAAGGCGCCATCCATGTACAGCAGCAGTTTCCCCTGCAAACACTTTCTGTATTTATACAACCCCCATCGGTAGAAGAATTAAAAAAAAGACTCGAAAGCCGCGGCACAGAAACACCGGAATCACTCGCTGCCAGGATTAACAAAGCATCTTTTGAAATTTCTTTTAAAGACCATTTTGATAAAATTATAATTAACAAAGAACTATCGCAGGCCTGTAAGGAAGCGGAAGTAATTGTGAGGGAGTTTTTGGAAAAATAAAGCGAAAAGAGCAGGAAAAAAGGCACAGGAAACAAGCAACTAAGAACTAAAAACTGTTTATTACTTTTGACGTATGGACATGTACACCATTTTTGCTATTGTTGGCTCTATACTGCTTATTGGTTTTTTTAGCGGTATTGAAATTGCCTTTGTATCGGCTAATAAATTGTCCATCGAATTAAAAAAGAAACAGGGCTTGTACAGTGGCCGGGTAATTTCTTCTTTTATGGAAAAGCCTGCCCGGTTTATTGGTACTACCTTAATAGGTTTAAATATATGCCTTGTAATATATGGTCTTTTGGTTAGCAGTTTGTTTGCTCCTGCCTGGAATTGGATAGAAGTAAGAATACCTACTAACTGGAGTTCATCAATAAACGTTTTTAAATTAATTTTTGAAACAATTGTTTCTTCTTTCTTAATCTTAATTTTTGGTGAGTTTATTCCCAAAGCAATATTCAGGGCTAAAAATGTTTCATTGCTTTCTTTCTTTGCACCGGTTATACAATTATTTTATACACTGCTCAATCCCATTGCTTCATTTTTTGTTATCGTTTCCCAGTGGATACTGAAATATCTTTTTAATATCCGGATGAATGAAACAAGAGAAGCATTTACCAGGGTTGATTTGGAAAATTTTGTTCAGCAGAGTAAAGACAATGAACAGTCGGGCGAAGAATTTGATACGGAGATGTTTGAAAATGCCTTATCGCTTCCCAATGTTAAAGTACGCAGCTGTTTAATTCCCCGTAAAGAAATAGAAGCAATAGACAATAACAGTACTATTGAAGAAGTACGCCAGAAATTTATTGAAAGCAAAATGAGCAAGCTGGTAGTATATGAAAATAATATTGATAATATACTCGGTTACATTCATCAGCTGGATCTATTTAAAAACCCACCCGATATACAATCAGTTTTATTACCCATCCCGGCAGTTCCGGAAAGTATGGGTGTAACAGATTTGATGAGCAAATTCACCAAGGAAAGAAAAAGTATTGCCTGGGTAGTAGATGAATTTGGCGGCACCAGTGGCATTGTAACTATGGAAGATTTGCTGGAAGAAATTTTTGGGGAAATACATGATGAATACGATATTGAAGAGTTTGTAGAGAAAGAAATTGCCGAAGGGGAATATATTTTCAGCGGCAGGCTGGAAGTAGATTACCTCAACGAAAAATATGGCTTTGAATTAGAAGATGATGAGTCTGAAACATTATCCGGTTATATCATTGCCCATCACGAAACCATCCCCCAGCAAAAGGAACGGATTATTATTGATGATTATGAATTTGATATTTTAAACGTTACCGAAACCCGTATTGAGAGCGTAAAATTGAAAAAGTTATAGATAATCTTGTTCAATAGTAACACTCATCATTGAATATCTGCGTCTGTCAAGTTTCCCGAATTAGCTCTTAGAATGTATATTTACTTTTCAAGACTAAATTCTTTTAAAATTATTATCATGAAACGAATGTTTGCATTTCTAATAATAGCAACAGCTATCTCTGCTGTCAGCTATGCTCAAAATGGCGTCAAACCAACTGGCGCCGTTGCTGCTGACACTGCCAAAGCAAAAAAACCTGCGGGTATTGCTGACAAAGTAAAAAGCTCCAGGAAAATTGATGGTTTGTTTACTATTTACCAGGATACTGCCACCGGTAGTGTACAGGTTTATGTAAAGAAAAACCAGCTGGGTAAGGAATTCATTTACCAGAGTTTTTCCATTAGCGGACCGGTATCATTATTTCTTCACCAGAATATGATTCGTGCCACCTGGGTTTTTAAGATTCAAAAAGCGTTTGATAAAATTGAATTCTCACAGGTAAATACAAATTTCTGGTATGATAAAAATAACGCTATCAGTAAAACAGAGAATGTTGATAAACCTGAAGCAGTATTTTACTCAGATAAATTTGCCGCAGAAGATTCTGCCGGTTATTTAATTGCCGGGGATGCCTTGTTTCTCAGCGAAAAATTAGATCAAATCCGTCCTACAACACCACCGGGAGTTCCACCGGGTTTTATGTTTAACCTTGGTAATTTAAATACCGCTAAATCAAAATATGCACAGGTTCGTTCTTATCCTAACAATACAGATATTATTGTTGACTTGGCATATGATAATCCTTCACCAGTTAACCAGGGAGGGATAGATATTACAGATGCCCGTTATAACCGTATACGTTTCCAGCATTCATTTCTTGAAATGCCGGTTAATGATTACCATCCCCGTAGGGACGATCCAAGAGTTGGCTATTTCAACCAGCAGATAGAAAATTTAACTACAATAAAACAGGCTGATAATAAAGACGTAATTAACCGCTGGAATTTAAAAAAGAAAGATCCATCAGCAGCTTTGAGTGAACCTGAGGAACCTATTGTTTGGTGGATTGAAAATACCACCCCTGTTGAATATCGCCAAACTATAAAAGAAGCGGGTGAGAAATGGAATGAAGCTTTTGAAAAAGCGGGTTTTAAAAACGCAGTAGTAATGAAAATAATGCCTGACAATGCTGACTGGGATCCTGCAGATATACGCTATAATGTTATCCGTTGGGTTGCTTCTGCTTATCCTGCTTATGGTGCAATAGGACCAAGTTTTGTAAATCCAAAAACCGGTCAGATACTGGGTGCAGACATAACCATTGAATGGCAATCCGGCAGCAACAGACCTAACGATGATGAATTATACAACGGTTACACAGCTATCGGCTCAGTTGAGAAAGATGACCCGGCTAAACTTTTCTTATCTGTTAATAAATATAATCACTGGCAAAGTTGTACACTCGCACAGGAACTGAAAGCTCAGTATACAGCAGGTGCCACTGCTCTTGATGTGGCAGGTGCTGATGAAAAAGAATTAGGTGAATTGCACAAACAGTATTTGTATTACCTGGTTTTACATGAAATGGGTCATACTATGGGCTTAATGCACAATATGAAAGCCAGTCAGATGTTAAGCCCTGCAGAAGTATATAATAAAACTATTACCCGTTCAATGGGCTTACAGGGTTCAGTTATGGACTATCCTGCCATCAATGTTTCATTGGACAGGAGCAAACAGGGAGATTATTACACAACTAAAGTTGGACCTTATGATTCATGGGCTATTGAATATGGATATACTCCATTTAGCGAAGCAGAAGAAGCAGCAGGGTTAAGAAAAATTCTTTCAAGAAGTACCGATCCTAAATTAGCATTTGGTAATGATGCTGATGATATGAGAAGCATTGGAAACGGTATAGATCCAAGAGTGATGATCAATGATATGAGTAATGATATGGTTACTTATGCTGAAGATCGTTTTAAACTCGTAAATAATTTAATGGGCAAATTAAAAAGTAAATACACCAAACCCGGACAATCCTACCAGGAATTAAGAGCCCGTTATGGTACATTAAATACTCAGAGAGCTTCTATGGCCAACTCTGTTAGCCGCTATATTGGTGGGGTATATGTTGACAGGAGTTTCCCTGAACAAAACTCAACTACCAAACCATTTACTCCGGTATCAGTAGCTTACCAAAAGAAAGCAATGGAGTTTTTAAGTAAATATGTGTTTGCGCCAAATGCTTTTGATGCAGATGCTCAACTGTTTCCTTATTTACAATTACAGCGCCGTGGATTTAATTTCTTTGGCAACACTGAAGATCCAAAACCACAGGACAATATCATGACCTTACAGATAAATGTATTGAATGCAATGCTTAACCCTTCAACTACCAAGCGTTACAGTTCATCATCATTATATGGCAATACTTATTCTGTTGCAGATGTAATGACTGATTTGGTAAAAGCAATTTTTGATGCAGATAAAAACGGTGCAGTTAATTTATACCGTCAAAACCTGCAGACAGAATTTGTAAAAGGCGCAGGCAGTATTGCTAATGCAACTACGGGTTACGATAACTCAACTAAAGCTGCGGCATTAAACACTTTAAAGAAAATAAAAACATTATTGTCAACTGCGGTTTCTCCAAATGAACAAACAAAAGCTCACAGAGCCCAGTTAAGTTTCATTATCGAAAAAGCCTTAGCGGTAAAATAATTATAAGAACACCGATAAATAAAAAACCCTCCATTGTGGAGGGTTTTTTATTTATCGACCTCTTGCTTTACTTATCACACCAAGTTTGCCTAATAATCTTCTGCCCCGGCTGCTATGTACAAACTGGTGTTCCAGTGAATAAATGATAGGAAGTATTAAGAGCGTTAATATGGTTGATGTTATTAACCCACCAATTACCACAATGGCTAAAGGTTTTTGCGATTCGGAGCCAATACCATGTGATATGGCTGCAGGTAATAAACCAATCGCTGCCATCAACGCAGTCATCACCACAGGGCGAATTCTTGATAATACTCCCTGCTCAATAGCATCATGCAAAGGTATTTTGGCATCTAAGTTTTTTCGGAATACTGAAATTAATATTACCCCATTCTGGATACAAATACCAAATAAAGCAATAAAACCAATACCTGCTGAAATACTGAAATTTATTCCGGTGATATGCAAAGCCATTATCCCACCAATCAAAGCAAAGGGCACATTCATAATGGTCAAAACCGCATCTTTTACATTACCAAAAGTGATGAAGAGAATTAAAAAAATCCCCAATAAACACAAGGGCACTACATTAGATAATGTTTTGGTAGCTCTTTGCTGATTTTCAAATTCACCATTCCATGTAACAGAATATCCCTGTGGCAATTGAATAGCTGTTTTTACTTTTTGCTGTGCTTCTGCGATAGTACTTCCCAAATCTCTTTCCCGTACTGAAAATTTAACTGCAATATGTCTTGTATTATTATCCCTGAAAATAAATGCCGGACCGGTCAATGTTCTGATAGAAGCAATTTCTTTAATAGGAATTTTTGTTCCATCCTGCGAAGGCACCATCAGCCTTTCTATTTTTTCCTGTGTATCCCTAAACTCTTTTTGGTAACGGATGCGTACATCAAATCTTCTTTCCCCTTTATATAATTCAGTGGCTGCTTTACCACCAATGGCCATTTCAATTACTGCCTGTGCATCTGCAGTTGTTACTCCATATAAAGCCATTTTTTGCTGGTCAAGTTCAATACGAAATTCAGGTTGGCCCAAATTGCGTAACACACCTAAATCTTCAATTCCCCTTACATCTTTAATAGTTGCTTTCACTCTATCAGCTAATGAATCCAGTACATAAAAATCAGGGCCGAATATCTTGGCAGCCATCGCTGCATTTACACCAGCCACGGCTTCTTCCACATTATCACGGATGGGTTGCGAATAATTAAAAATAGCCCCGGGAATTTTTTTCAGCTGCCTGTTCATTGAATCAATCAGCACTTCTTCGCTCAACCCTTTACGCCATTCCTCTTTAGGTTTTAAATCAACCTGTATCTGTACATTAAAAAAACCTTTAGGGTCTGTACCGTCATTGGTTCTTCCTATCTGTGACAGTGTTTGTTTTACTTCAGGAAATTTTCGAAGAATAGCAATCATTTTATCAGAAATTTCCACCGCCTGCGGTAAAGACACACTCATAGGTAATTCACTTTCCACCCACAAAGCTCCTTCATTTAATTCCGGCAGGAATTCTGTTCCTAAAAACTTCACAGAGAAAAAAGTTACAGCCATTATACCAACCGCCATAAGTAAACTAATCTTAGGAAATTTATAAGTGGTTTTAAAAAGTCCGTGGATTCCTTTCTCAAAAAATATAACAATAGGGTTATGTTTTTCTCTTACATTTCTTTTAAGTAATACACTGGATAAAGCAGGGACTAAGGTGAGTGTAAATATCAACGCCCCCAATAAGGCAAAACCTAATGTATAAGCTAAAGGCGAAAACATTTTGCCTTCCACTTTCTGAAAAGCAAATATTGGAATGAGACAAGTGATAATAATTAATTTAGAAAAGAAGATGGCTTTACCCATTTCTGTTCCCACCTGTTTAAACAAACCCAGCTTTGCCAGTTTATTAAACTTCTCCATTCCCACTTCTTTCGCCTTATGGTCAAGTGCCACAAACAAGCCTTCCACCATTACCACTGCTCCATCAATGATAATACCAAAGTCAACAGCACCCATACTCATAAGATTTGCAGTCATGCCTTTTAACCGCATACAGATAAAAGCAAAAAGTAACGCTAATGGAATAATAATGCTAACGGTAACTGTGGTTCGCCAGTCCGCCATAAACAGCATTACAATTACTGTTACGAGTATAATTCCTTCCGCAAGATTATGTAACACTGTTTGAGTAGCATAATCCATTAACACAGTACGATCATAAAAAGTATCAATCTTTACATCTTTCGGAAGGATATGTTCATTGAGGTCTTTCACCTTATCTTCAATACGTTTTAAAACTTCGCTTGGGTTTTCTCCTTTTCGCATTACAATAATTCCTTCAATCACATCTTCTTTCACTTCAGTTTTATTATCAAGAGAAACCTGTCCCAGTCTTGGTTTTCCTGTTTCTTTTACTTCAGCCACATTTTTAACAAGAATGGGAACACCATTTATTTTGGTAACAATAACATTTTCTATTTCACCAATATTATCCAGCAAACCGATACCACGTACGACATAAGCCTGTCCATTTCGTTCAATTACATCACCGCCAACATTTACATTGCTTTTAGCAACAGCATTATAAACATCCAGTGATGTTAATCCATATTTAGCAAGATAGTTTGGATTCACACTTATTTCATAGCTCAGTTCTTCTCCTCCAAAACTATTAACATCAGCTACACCAGGAACCGATTTGAATTGCCTGTCAAGTATCCATTGCTGAATGGTATTTAACTCCCGGATGGATTGTGTTTTACTTTTTAAAGTATAGCGGTAAATTTCACCGGTGGGGCCATAAGGTGGTTCCACTTCCGGTTTTACTCCTTCTGGTAAATCAGCATTGCCCAAACGGCTTAGTACCTGTTGCCTTGCAAAGGCATCATCTACCTCATCATCAAAAATGATTCGTATATAAGACAGTCCAAATGCAGAAGTGGAACGGAGGTTTGATTTTTTTTGTACAGAGTTTAATGCAGTTTCCAGAGGAATAGAAATAAA
Source organism: Sphingobacteriales bacterium (assembly GCA_050256755.1). Taxonomy (GTDB): domain Bacteria; phylum Bacteroidota; class Bacteroidia; order Chitinophagales; family Chitinophagaceae; genus AWTP1-9. The sequence continues at coordinate 8,481 of JBLMVP010000350.1, forward strand.
TTTTTCTATTTCCTCAGCGCTTCGTCCCGGCCATTGTGATATAATAATTATTTGCGTATTGGTTACATCCGGAAATGTTTCAATGGGCGTGTTCTTATAAGCAACAAAACCAATAACAGCCAGTATTGCCGTTAAAAAGAAAACAAAATAGCGGTGACGCAGCGAAAAATGTATGATTTGTTTAATCAGTTTTACCATAACTCAAGCTTGTTTCCGGAATTGGTTTAATTATCAGCGAATTCATCATAAATCATCAAAGCATTCTTTGTAATAAGCTTTTGCCCTGGTTCTACACCTGCATTGATATATGTTTTGTCTCCAACTACTTTAAGGATAGAAATGGGCAACACATGTAAATCACAATTACTGTTGTATGCTACAACAAAAGCTCTTCCGTTTGCTTCCACAACTGCAGAAGATGGAATGCAAATTGTTTTTGCTCCTTCTTTGTTTAACACCGTAACATTGGTAAACATTTCAGGCTTCAGTAAAAAATCCGGATTGCTTAGTTTAATTTTAACTCTTAAGGCTTTGTTTACCGGATCAAGCACCTGGCTTATTTTATCAATCCTTCCGTCATAAACTTTATCAGGATAAGCGAGTGTAGTTACTTTAACGGTATTGCCTTCTTTTACTTTGGCAATATCTGCTTCAAACACATTAGCCCATACCCATACATCTTTTAAATCAGAAATGGTAAACATATTATCACTCATATCCTGTCGGATGAAATTTCCGCTGTTAACTTTTTTTTCTACCACATAACCATTAGCCGGAGCAACTATGGTATATATGCCGCCGGGTTGCGTGTGACCGCCGCCATTAATAGCAATGAGTGAAGAAATCTTTTCTTTCATCGCTACTGCCTTTTCATAATTCTGTTTAGCTTCTTCATATTCCCGTTGGCTGCTGATGCCGTTTTTGTAAAGCGATTCCGCATTATCCATTGTCCTTTTTGCAATATTTACATCTGCATCGGCACTCGTTAAATCGGTATAATTACCCGCCACATCAGCGCTTTTAATAACAGCCAATACCTGCCCTCTCGATACTTTATCGCCCAACGAAACTTTTACTTCCATAATTTGTCCGCTTGCATTCGGAAATACTTTCACCACTGTGTTCTCATCAAATGAAACTTCTCCGGAAAGATGAAGTTCGTTTTCTACAGAACATAAGGCAGCGCTGTCAATCTGCACCATATGCTGCATGGTATCGCTTAGACAGAATTGTTTTTTTTCTTCCTTAACTTCTTTCTTTTCATTACAGGATAGAAGCAATGTGAAAAAAAGAATAAGGTTTAGCGATAAAATTATTTTCTTCATACTTTATAACTTAATGATGTCTTTAGCTACTGTATAATTTAATTCTTCAATGGCGGAAATAAGACTGCTATGCTGCTCAAGTAATTTCAGCTTGGTGTCTTTATAAGCATCCATAAAATCAATAAACTCAAGCAAACCAACTTGCCGGTCCTGGTAACTCTTCAGCATATTTTGAAAAAGAGAGTCGTAATTTTTGGAAAAATCTAATTGCTGCAGGTTATTTACCTGCTGAAAATATTTAAGAGATGAATATGCTTTGATTACTTCCTGCTGAACGCTGTAAAGCATTTGATCTGTTAATGCCTGTTGCGATTTAATGGAATATTGCGCTGATTTTATATTACCCTGATTTCGGTTAAAAATATTAATAGGAAGAGAAATTGCCAATCCGTAATAGTTAGGCTGATAACTGTTCAACCGGTCATACTCCACACCAACACTTAGGTCAGCTTTTGCTAATGCCTTTTGATAAGTTAGATTATGTTGCTGAAACTGCAATGCTGTTTGAGCAATTTTTGCATCAGCCCTGTAGCTCATGGCTGAATCAATTAATTCGTTTATTGCCGGAGTTGTTGCGGTAGTTAACTGACCAAACTGGTAGGTTAACAGCGGCTTTATAAAATTGCTGTCCTTATTTTGCAGTAATAAATGAATCTCTGATTGAAGTGGTATTAACTGCGACTGAATTGTTACCAGTTCATTATTTAAACTAAAGAGTAGTGCTTTGATACGCATATTCTCTTTCAACGAAATATTTCCCTGCTCTAATTGAACATCCATTCCGGCTACGAGTTTATTCAATTCAGCTATTTCGGAATCAAAAATCCTTTTTGATTTTAGCAGTTGGTTTACATTCAATAAATCTGTTCTTAACGTAAACCGTAATGTCCTTAATAAATCGTTGAACTGCTGTTCAGAAATTTTAGTATTGTCTTCCGCCAGCTGCGCCAGTTTATTCCTCTTACCTGCTGTTCTTATTAACTGCATTACCTGAATATAAACCTGGCCGGCATCTTTATTATGCTGGAAAAACTTACCATCGTAAATATTCTGGTCGGTATTTAAAACCGGGTTATCCCATAATTTAGCTTGCTGAATTAGCGCTTTATTGGCATCAACATTATAGCGGGAAGACAGCAGTTCTAAATTGTTCTGAAGAAATATTTTTTCAGCTTCTGGTAAGCTGATGGATGTGGTATCCGTTTGAGCAAAGGAAATTTCAGAGGATAAAATAATACAAAACAAAAACAACTTTCGCATGATACTTAATTTCTGTACAGGCGCAAAGTTGTAACTACATTTAGTTAAGCAGCGATTAACATAAGTTAATCAGCAGTTAACGCTTATTGATTAGGAGCATTTAAACGAAACCCAACACCATGAATGGTTTCTAAAATAATATTAGGATCTGATTTAAAATGTTTACGCAGTTTGGCAATAAAAACATCCATGCTTCTTCCCAAAAAATAATCATCCTTGCCCCAAACATTGAGCAACACTTCTTCCCGGCGCAAAATTTGGTTAGTGTGTTCACAGAAAAAACGAAGCAGATCTGCTTCCCTCTGGGTAAGATTGGCAACATCACCATTTCCAAAAAGTTTTAAATCATTATAGGAAAACCGGAGTTTACCCAAATGATATTCTTTATCTGTATCCGCCTGCAATTTTTTTGAGCGGCGGAGAAATACTTCCATCCGCATCATCAGTTCTTTCATACTAAACGGCTTGGTAATATAATCATCTGCCCCTGTAGTAAATCCTTTTATCTTATCTTCTTCCATTGATTTGGCGGTAATAAAAAGGATAGGAAGCACATCTGTTTTCTGCCGGATTTTTTTAGCAACTGTAAATCCATCTTTGTTGGGCATCATTACATCCAGCAGGCAAATATCAAACTCCTTTTGATGAAACTGTTGCAATGCCATATCACCATCTGTACATAAAACGACTTCATACCCTTCCTCCTGCAGATTGTCTTTTATTACAAAACCCAGGGAAGCATCATCTTCTGCCAGTAACACTCTTGCTTTATTCGTTGCCATATAAATAAATTTAATGAACGGGTAGAATAATTTTAAACTCTGTTCCTATGTCCGGTATACTGTTTACTGTTATCCGGCCATGATGAGCATCAATAATTTTTTTTACAAAATTCAGACCCAATCCAAAACCTTTTACATTATGTACATCTCCAGTCGGGATTCGGAAAAATTTCTTAAATATATCTTTATTGTATTTGGGTTCAAATCCAATGCCATTATCCTTTACTGATAAAAAGTAATCGCCCTCACTTTTTCCTGTTTCAAGAACCAAATGAGGTTCACCTGAGTATTTCAATCCATTTTCAACAAGGTTTATTACGGCAAGCTCCAGATGGGCTCTGTCTGCATATAATTCCAGGTCCTCGTCACTCAGTTTTAAATCAACCTTCGCATGTTTTTGTTCTATCAAAGGATTAACTTTAGAAACAGCTTGTTTTATCATTTCATTCAATAAAAAGTTCTCTTTTTCTAATGGCAGTTCTTTTTGTTCATCGAGATAAGCAACACTTAATAATTTTTCCACCTGTTTTTGTAAATGCTCAACCTGTTTGCCCATTATATCTGCATACCTGGCCATACGCTCAGGTTGTTTCCTGGTATTTTCATCAACCATAGTATCGCAGGTTATTTTCATTACTGCGAGCGGTGTTTTAAACTCATGGGTAAAATTGTTCACAAAGTCTTTCTGTATTTCGTACAAAAAACGCTGACGATATAAATAAAGCAGGCTGATGGCTAAACCAATTAATGTAAGCAGCAGCAACAAACTGCTCACTATCCAGAAAGTTAATTGTGCAATCAAATAGGTACCCCTATGTGGAAAAGAAAGCATGATATAGTTAAAATCCCGTTTCAACAGGGGCATATCATGCAATTTTTGTTGAATGGATTTTTGTTCTGTTGTAAACAAGCAGGTTTGAAAACTGAATTTATTTTCGCTATTATTATAAAACGAAATGCACGATTCTGTATGCAAAGAAAAATCATCAAATTCCTTCTGCATATCTCTTTCCAGTATACCATAAGCGGGGACAGAATCAACCCGCATCAGGTATGTTTTATCATCAATCTTTTCAATACTTTCTTTAGTAGCCGAACCGTAATTTGCCCAGTCAAAATCTTCATAAATGCCGTTCATTACCCGTACCACATTTATGTGAAACTGCTGCTTCTCAAAAGAGTAAACACGGCTCAGCCACACCAATTGAAATACGAGTATCACTCCCATTACAATGGTCAGCACAATCATTACAAGTCTGAGTGGTTTTGAACGCATGCTTAAATTTACCGGTTTCGTTCTGCAAAATTGCAACTCATTTACGCAGGAACTATACTTGTTTTGGTTAAGTGCATGTTAAACGAATACTTTTTATCTTGTTTCCAGTTTAATTTTCTCAACAAGTTCATTTACTTTACTATCAAAATGATGACCTCCGGGAAGAGTGAGTTTTTTATAATTTTTAATAGTAAGTTCATTTAAAGGAAAATCATCGTCATCATCTCCAAATAAAAATAACAGGCTGCAGGAATTTATTTTATTTATTTCTGCTACCACACTCATCCCATTTTTTTTCCTGTAACCCAGCATTTCAGAAATATGCACTTCAAAATCAGTTTTGGAAGAAGGTGATAATAATACCTGGTGCTTTATTTTCTTCTGCCAGTCCGCAGAAAGATTATTGTAAACAAAAGGCATAACATCTGCACCAAAAGAATAGCCGAGCAGCATGACTTTATTCCGTTTCCATTCTTTGCAATATTTTTCAAGCAAGACCTGTACATCAGTAGCTGTTTGTTTAGGTGTTTTTCTTTCCCAGAAATAAGATTTTGCATTAAGCCCAATAACAGGGTAGCCTTTATCTGAAAACTGCTGTAACAATTCTGTTGAAAATTTATTCCAGCCACCATCTCCGCTGATATAAAATAAAACTGGCCTGGATGTATCTTTATTGCTGGCAATAATTTTTGCTGGCAATGAATTGATATCCGTTTGTGCGCGGAGGGCTGTGCCAATTATGATAAATAAAATCAATAACCTGTATTGCATATATTCAATTAAATAGGCTGCATCACTTTATTTAATGCAGAAGGTAACCGTATTAAATCAAAATCGTTATCATAAACCAAATATTTATTCAGCCATTCACTGGCATATTTTTCTTTAAAGCTTCTTTGTCCCTGGTAATGACGGTAACGTTTTATTTTTTCTGATGCAAATTTTATAATTCTTTCCGCAGTGGAATCTGGTTTTTCAAATCCAGTCATTGGAACCAGGCCAAGGTTAATATACCTAGCACTATTTTCTTTAGCATATTTTATTAATTCAACAATTAATGCATCCATACAGCCTCCGGGAGCTTCGGCTGTTTTACGAATCATATCATAAGTACATTCCTCAGGAGTAAAATCGGGAATAATATTTAAAAAAGCTATAGCCTTATTTTCACCATCCCGTATAAGAATAATATCCTGTTCCAGAAGCTGTGCAAAATCAAACATACCCTGCGAAAATATCAGTTCAGATTTATGAAAACTGGTAAGCCATTCATCAGAAACTAATTTCAGTTCTTTTAATAAAATATCCGGCTGTGGCGCTTTACTTATAGCGGTGGTGTATCCTTTTTTTTGTAAACTGTTTAATCCGTTTCTTAACGACTTCCTGTCTTTTCCTTCAAGTGAAAATTCATCTACATTCACAATAGCTTCCTGACCGATAAACAATTTTTTCTTATCTAATTTTTCGAAGAAATACATACTTTCTTCATCAACACGGTAAAAAGCTGTTTTCAACCCCATCCTGCGGCAATGCTGTTCAAAGTCTTTGAGCATATCCATTTTTCGTTCTTCTGCACAAACAGGTTCTTCCAAAACAATGGCAAATCCATTGGCTATCCGGTAGGCAATAAAACCTTCCCATTCATCTGATACAAATAATAATTTATCAGGATAAACTTTAAAGCAATCCACTGCAGAAGAACCATATCTTGATAAATAAAATTTTGCTTTCTCTAATGACTGGCTACTGTTTTTATGATGACCAATATAAGGACGGATTAAAGTAAAAAAGAAAAAGCCCCACGATAATAACCCCAATGTATTAATCACTACCATAAACTCCCTGCCAAACCTGGTGATGGGATGCAGTTCGCTGTTTCTTACCATAAAGAAATTTCCTGCTGCATAACCAAGCGATTGTTTCCAGGTAAAATCAACTCCAAAATGTCTTATATCTATAAAATAATAACCGATGGCGCCAAAAATAAAAACAGCCACAAAGACTAAAAACGCAGTAGAAACTCCAAGTCGTATTAATTGAGGATTACTTTTAACACGGTACTCTTTTGCAGTAAATAATAAAATAATTACGCCTGTTAAAGCAATACTTGCTTCTTCGTAATCCAATGCTTTTGTAAGGTGACCGATAAATGATAATGAAGCTAATATCAAAGCAATAGTCCATGCTGAACGTAAGCCCCTTATAAGAAAAGCTGAAGTAATCAGTAATGCAAGTCCAATAAAAATTACCAGTAAATTAGAGGCGTGTATGGAGGTTACCGGCAGAAATTCACGAACTAGTCTTACCCTTTCTGCCAATGGCGGTGTAACAACAGATAGAATATTAACCAGCCCAAGTAAAAAGATCATTAATGCAGGCATTACTCTTAAAAAAAGTTGTCGCCCTTTCATTGCAAAAGCAATGATTCCAGCTACTAATGGTATCCAGAATTCAAAAAGACGGTATAAAATAGAAATAGCAAAACCATGCTCGGTGCTGTAACCAAATGTTGAAAGAATATAAACCAATGATAACTCAACCGCACCCAATCCACGTAAAAAAGGTGAAACAACCATTAATACAATAGAAACTATATAGGCTATACTTGAAGCTGATAAAGAAGCTGGTTCACCTAATGCCTTCATTGCTATATACAGATGAAAGATGCCGCAAAATTCTATGCCAACAGAAAATATAATTGCGAGTATTATTTTTTTTGAATTAACATTAGCCAAAAATAGTTCATCGATCTTTGCAGCTGACTTTGGAAATTTCTTTATTATAAACTGGTATGCCTTTCCTTTTTTCTGTAGTGACACAGTTGTTATAATAAGCAATGCCAGTAATATTGCTACCAGTAATAACCCTGTCCATGCTTTTTGCAAATTGCCCGAATAAAACATAGCATATAACAAAACGGGCAAGCCAACAATAAAAACGGTTGACATTCCGGCAAAGGCATAGATAGCCGAAGCCTGGTGCACCTGCGTTTTAGTAATATGTGTCTTACGTAAACTCGAAGGAGAATAAGCCAATGAACTAACTCCGCCCGCAGGTAAAAAAACACTCAGCAAATTTCTTTTTAAAAAAAGTTCAACTGCTTTAAACCAGTGAAGCCCCGCATGCACTGCAGAAAAACTGGCCATATACATTGCTGCCTGTAAAAGAATAAATACAACCGTAACCAATAAGCCGGTTAAAAGCCATCCTTTATCAGCCTGTTGTATATGTGTCCCGATGGATTGCAGTTCACGCCGTTCGTGCCTGAAAAAATAAATAGCAATAAATAGCAGGAGTAAGGCCAAAATTTCACGCCAGTAAATTTTTTGAAGAAAATTTTTTGCTTTATGAAGCCAGTTACTGCTCATACTGTTACGGTTAACTCAAAAATACTGTTTGCTGTTGTTCTTTACCATTTGTTGCTGCCGGGTCGGTATTATACTAAAGCAAACAGCCAAAGTTCCAAATAAGTATTATAATTCCTTTATAAAGAATGTGAAGCTATCGTTAACCGCAAACAAAGCTTTAACATACGTTATTGGTACGTTAAGCATCTTCTAAAATTTTTAAAGATTGAATTTGCTACTCAACTTAGCAAAACAAAAGTTTTAATTCGCCCGAAAGTATCAAAATATTTCTCTGTCGTTATTTAATGCTGTCGGTCGGTTAACTCCTGAATGAAGGACTCCTTTCCGAGTAGAGAAAGGATGTTCCTTCATTCTTTATTTATGTTATATTTTTGTACCCGGCAGATTATGAGTACCTCTACCAATCAAATTTTTCAGACAAGCAATCCCTCCCGCTGGCGAAGGTTTAAATGGACCTTTCGTGTTTTGATGATGGTTTTTTTATTTTTTATTGTGGTATTGGTACTGGCACTAATTCGTGGGTTTAATCCATCTTTACCTAATCTGGAAGAAAAAGGAAAGGAGTATGCCAATAAACTTGATCCATCTAAGCCATTTACTTTTACTTCCAAAGAAAATAAAAAATACAAAGGCATAAAAGATTTTTTAGCGAAAAAAGAAAAAGAAGATTCGATAAAAAAGAAAAAGGGGAAAGAAAATCTTGCTAAAAAAAATCCTTATATACGGTCAGCTTTTTATTCGGCCTGGAGACCCAATAGCGAATCTTATAAATCACTTGAAAAAAACGGAAATAAACTCAACACTATATTCCCTGAATGGTTTTTTATTGATACCATAACAGGAAGATTAAACACAAGGATTGATACTGCGGGGCTTAACCTGATGAAGCAATATAAGCTGGACATAATGCCCATGCTTACCAACTTTTTCACTTCACGGCAAAAATTTGATGGCGACCTTGCTCATCCATTATTTGCCAATAAAAATAAAAGAACTGCTTTTATACAACAGTTAGCAGATACTCTTTCTTATTATCAACTACAGGGAATAAATATTGATTTTGAAGAATTAAAAGAAAAAAACAGTGAATCTTTAGTTGACTTTGTTAAAGATGTAAAAGAAAAGTTTACTTCTAAAGGACTTGCAGTTACAATTGATGTTCCTCCGTCCAATGAAGATTATGATTACAAAAAAATAGCTGAGTATGCTGATTATATTATTTTAATGGCATATGACCAGTTTACTATCAATGGCCCATCAGGACCCATTTGCAGCCAGAAATGGGTTGAGCAAGCTTTGGATGAAACTGCCAAAGAAATACCATCAGAAAAAATCATTCTTGGCATTGCCGGTTATGGTTATGACTGGAGCAGCAACAGATCAATTACACATGATTCAACTTATTCCTATAACGAAATAATCAATAAAGCAAAAATTACTAACGCAACAATTGATTATGATAACAATAGTTATAATCTTCACTACAGTTATGTTGAAGAAAAACAGGATGAAGATGGGAAAATGGTGAAAATAAATCATGAAGTCTGGTTTACAGATGCTGCCACTACTTTTAATATTCTTCGTTTCAGCGATGAATATGCTACCGCGGGAACATCGCTATGGGTTTTGGGTAGGGAAGACAGACGCATCTGGAAATTTTATGACCGGGATTTGAGTAATGACGGACTGGATGCTCAGCCATTTGATTTTACTTCTCTTGAGTACGTTCCCATTATTCCTGACAATGTTGGATATACCGGTACTGGTGAAGTGCTGGATATAGTAGCCACACCTCAAAGAGGAAAATTGAATTTTGAAATTGATAGCATTGACCGGTTGATTGCTGAGCAAAATTATATGGAGTTACCCTCCGGTTACATTATTAAAAAATTTGCTGAAGACACTACAGAAGGCAAAGGACACAAACTTATTTTAACTTTTGATGATGGGCCCAGTGCAGAATTCACCCCAAAAATTTTAAATATACTGGAAAAGGAAAAAGTTCCCGCCACTTTTTTTATTGTGGGCTTACAGGGCGAACAAAATATTCCAATCCTCCGGCGAATTTATAAAGATGGCTACGAAATAGGCAATCACACATTTACCCATAATAATATTGCACAGATGAGTGCCGAAAGGGCACAAGTGGAAATGAAGTTGACCCGTTTGCTGATTGAAAGTATTACAAGTCGTTCTACCGTTTTATTTCGGGCACCCTATAATGCGGATGCTGAACCAAGAACATACGAGGAATTAGAACCCATTGCACGAAGCCGTGAAGAAAACTATTTAACCATTGGCGAAAGTGTTGATCCCAACGACTGGCAGGAAGGCGTTAGTGCAGATAGCATTTATTACCGCACAATAAAACAGGTTATTGAAAGAAATGCCAGTATCATTTTATTACATGATGCCGGGGGGAAATCCAGAAGTGCAACAGTAGAAGCCTTACCCAGAATAATTCAATACTTCAAAAAGAAAGGTTATGTATTTACTACGGTGGCTGATTTAATGGGTAAAAAACGAATAGATGTAATGCCCCCCATCCCACCTTCCCGTGACGGATGGCTGATAAAACTAAATTTCTTTTTTGCTGAGTTTGCATACTGGAGTGGTCATATTTTATTTGCATTATTTATCATTGGAATCTTTTTCTCTATAGGAAGAATGATTATGATGGCAGCATTAGCTGCATTGC
>JBLMVP010000351.1:0-3517 GCA_050256755.1 Sphingobacteriales bacterium
ACTCAAATAGCTTTTGGCTGGTACCGTATCAGGATCACTGCAATTGGCTATTCCGCCTTAACAATTGACAGCATCCATATCCGGGCAGAGCGATTTGATTTTAATTTGAACGATATCTTACTAAAAAATAAAAGTGTTGAACTGGATGAGGTGGTTGTTTATGCCGAAAAGCCATTAATAGAATCAAAAGATGGCAATATCACTTTTAATGCAGGTGAATCGCCATTAAGTGCGGGAAGTAATGCCAGTGAATTATTAAACCAGGTGCCATTGGTTACCAAAGATCCCGATGGTAAAATATTAGTACGGGGAAAAGAGCCTAAGATTTTAGTAGATGATAAACCCGTTGAACTCAACCTGCAGCAGTTACAGGATATGCTGGAATCAATGAGTGGCAGTATGATTGAAAAAATTGAAGTAATGACTAACCCGCCGCCACAATATGCCAATGAACAGGGTGGAGTAATAAATATAGTTACTAAAAAAGGTAAGGTGGGAATGGGAGGCAGGATAAGTGTGTATGGTGGTACAAGAGGGGTGGCTGGTATTAATGGCAGTTTCAATTACCGTAAAAATAAAATTGCACTAAATATTAATGCTGGTTATGCCTTCAATTATTTAAAAGGGGATGGTTCTTCCGGCAGACAGAATTTTTATACAGACTCTTCCAATTATTTTAACACGCAGAATAATTTTACCAATAAAAACACCAGGCCGAACCTGCGTATCAATTTTGATTATGATATAACCAGGCTGCAGACTCTTAACTTACTGGTTCAATTAAATCAAAATGATTTTGATAATTCCAATTTAACCCGTTATACCAATATTAACCGCTTTGGCGATGTGTACCGGCTGAGTGAAAGAAATATCAGCAGTGACGGACTCAATAAAAATCAAAGCTTTGCTTTAACGTATACACTGCGTGGTAAAAAGGCCGGGGAAACATTTAAATTAATAAGCGGGTATAATTTTTCTGATAATGATAATGACAGAGATTTTTTTCAGCAATATTTTTATCCCGATAAAACCCCCAATGGAATAGACTCTACCCAGCTGCAGAATACCAATTCAAAAAACAATGGGATAAACGTAAGGGCCAGTTATGATAAATTACTCAACAATAAAAAAACAACAATTTCACTTGGTTCTTACTATACACGAAATAACAGCCATATAATTACCGATGCACAATACTGGAAAAAGCCAGAGGAAATTTTTATTAAGAGTGATTTGCTAAGCAATGATTTTAAATTTCACCAGGATGTTTTTAATTACCGGGCATCCATTAAGCAAATCATTAAAGAAGGAATAAGTATCAGCGCCGGTACAGCTGCGGAACAAACTACTATAAACTTTGAATTGCTGAAAGACGGAAAAGAAGTTCGGAATGATTACTGGACTTTTATGCCCTTTGCCAATTTCAATAAATTATGGAAGAGCCGTTTGAATTTTACATTTTCTTACAGACGGACAATACGCCGTCCGGGTATTGGTGAATTAAACCCCAGCATTGATTTTAATGATCCATACAATATACGTTTTGGTAATCCCGGCCTGGAGGCTTCAACAGCCAATAATTTTGATTTGGTGCTGGGCAAAACAAAAGACAAATATTACCTCAATGCTGCTTTGGGTTATAACGATGTACAGGATATATTTAGTCAGCTGCGTACTTTATTGCCCGATGGAAAAACACAGATTACCTGGGAGAATATAAGCGGAAGAAAAGAATATGAAATAAGCAGCTGGGATGGATACACCATTTCCAAAAAATTGAAACTGGCAATGAGTGCAAGCTATACTTACAGCGTTTACAGTATGTTTGACCGTGAAATCAGAAAATTCCGTAATGGCGGTTCTTTCACTTCTAATATCAATGCCAATTTTACCTCTAAAGACATATGGACATTGACAGGAAGTTTCACCTTTAACCGCTTTGCTAATCCACAGGGAAATGTGAGAAGTAATTTGAGTATGAATATTGGCTTACAGAGAAAGCTGTTGCAGAAGAAACTTTCCGTCACTTTAAACCTGATTGATCCTTTTATTCAGCAGAAAAATGAAACGATTACCTATGGCACTAATTTTATTGCACATAGTGAAAGCCTTACACAAACAAGAAACTTTCGATTAACAATAGGATATAATTTTAGTAAAACTCCAAAGAATAATTTTAAAAGACAGGGAACACGAAGACCGGTAACTGCTGTGGAAGTGGTTAATTAGTCCTCTTTTTTTAATTTGGCCATCATTTCAAAAAAGCAGTGAAACCCTTGTCAGTAAAGGCTTTTAATAATTCCTTAACCTGTTACTCATCAATAATTGCGGCTTTATTTTGTTTGATGAAAACAAATGATGCCAGTAAGTTTGCATCAGAGAAACAAACAGTATGTTCTGCAGACAACATAAAATTGATATCACTCCATTTGCTTCTTTGTAATAATAACTGTCTGACAATTGCCCCATCTGAATAGTAATAATTTTTTTAAACCTTTAAAAATTTAGTTTATGAAAACACTAAAAGTATCGTTGAAAGCAATTGTATTTATTTTAGCTACAGTCATGGTTTTATCCACTAATCCTGCAGCCGCCACAAAAAGCACTAAATCAATAGCAGACGGGTCCGTTGTCAATGTAGCCCATGCAGGGTCACTCAACAGCGAGCCGTTAATACAACTGAGTTTTGATAATGTTTCCGGGGAGAAAGTTCTCATCAGCATGAAAGATGAAAATGGCACTGCTGTATACAGCGAAATGTTTTCCGGTAAAACGTATGCTAAGAAGTTCCTTTTTGAAAAGGATTTGGCCGATGCTAACCCAGTTATAACAGTAACCTATCTTAAGTCAAACAGGACAGAAACTTACCTGGTTAATAGAAGTGTAAGTACTGTTTCAAGTCTCAACATCACAAAACTCTGATAAAAAGAAGAGAGTGAGCAAACAGGTATAAGAAATAAAAACCTTATACCTGTTTTAATATATTCGATGCTAATCTTTTACTGAGCCGGCTATCTTTAACCGGTATTAACCAGTTATTTTCCAGTTCTTCTTTGGTAACTAATCCGTTTAGCCTTAAAAGAACCAGCTTCCTTTAATTTTATCTTCCCTTCATTAATAAGCTGCTGTAATAATTGGGCAGGATGAATGACTTCATAATTACCACCCGGTTCAGGGTATTCATTTTAAGTGTATAAAAGCAATGCAGGCAGGCAGTTACAATTGTTTTAATACCATAACCACTTAAAATATTTAGTGTATCCCCTATAGGAATTAATGAACGGGTGCATGTTTCCACTGTCACTTATTGCATATTTTAAAAACTGCTTTCCTTTTGTATAGTAGTATACCAGGGGGAAGTGCCGTTTATTTTAGAGATTATAAAAATAATTTTGCAATTAATAATAACTTAAAAATTTAATTTATGAAAACACTAAAAGTGTCGTTGAAAGCAATCGTATTTATTTTAGCTACAGGCATGGTTTTATCTACTAATCCTGCAGCCGCCACAAAAAAC
>JBLMVP010000352.1:0-8137 GCA_050256755.1 Sphingobacteriales bacterium
GATTTCTCTTCGTATCTTGCGGCTCAATTTTACATAATTATGGCGGACTTTATAAAAGCATTGAAAATCAGCAGCAACAACAGAGGTGTTTCTACGGGTGTTAATTGGATAGAAGCAAAGGGTGAAAAAATTGACAGTTCCTCTCCTGTTGATGGAAAACTAATTGCATCGGTAACCGGCGCCAGTAAAGAAAATTATGAAACAGTTATTTCCAAAGCAGAAACGGCATTTAAAGAATGGCGTATGTGGCCTGCACCTAAACGTGGTGAAGTTGTAAGACAAATTGGAGAAGCGGTTCGATTACATAAAAATGATTTGGGAAAATTAGTTTCCTATGAAATGGGCAAGAGTTTACAGGAAGGCTTAGGCGAAGTGCAGGAAATGATTGATATCTGCGATTTTGCTGTTGGCCTGTCACGTCAGCTGCATGGATTAACTATGCACAGTGAACGTCCTTTACACCGCATGTATGAACAATGGCATCCATTAGGTATTGTAGGAATAATATCAGCATTTAATTTCCCGGTAGCTGTATGGAGCTGGAATACCATGCTGGCATGGGTATGTGGCGATGTGTGTATTTGGAAACCTTCGGAAAAAGTTCCTTTGTGTGCGGTTGCCTGTCAGCATATTGTTGCAGATATTTTTGCAAAGAACAATGTTCCTGAAGGTGTAAACAATTTAATAGTCGGCGGAAGAGAAGTAGGCGAATGGATGAGCAATGATGCAAGAGTTTCTTTAGTTTCAGCAACAGGTTCTACAAGGATGGGTAAGGCTGTTGGGGCTGCAGTTGGAGCCAGGTTAGGAAGAGCATTACTTGAACTGGGTGGTAATAATGCTATTATCATTTCAAAAGATGCTGATTTGGATATTGCTATTCGCGGCGCATTGTTTGGAGCTGTTGGTACTGCCGGTCAGCGTTGTACTACAACACGCCGTTTAATCATTCATGAATCAGTTTACAATACAGTAAAAGAAAAATTAATCACCGCCTATAAGCAATTAAGCATTGGCAACCCTCTGGAAGAAAAAAATCATGTAGGCCCGTTGATTGATACAGATGCAGTAAAAATGTATGTTAATGCTATTGAGCAATGTAAACAGGAAGGTGGGCATTTCATTGTGGAAGGCGGTGTATTAAACGGTGCAGGATATGAAAGTGGCTGTTATGTAAAGCCATGCATTGCCGAAGCGAAACCTGATTATAAAATTGTTTGCCACGAAACCTTTGCTCCTATTTTATACATCATGAAATATAAAACAATTGATGAAGCAATCGCCATACAAAACGGTGTACCGCAAGGTTTATCCTCCTCTATTATGACATTAAATCTTCGCGAAGCGGAACAATTTTTATCTGTGGCAGGAAGCGATTGTGGCATAGCCAATGTAAACATAGGAACCAGTGGCGCTGAAATTGGTGGAGCTTTTGGAGGCGAAAAAGAAACCGGTGGTGGACGGGAAAGTGGCAGCGATGCCTGGAAGGCTTATATGCGCCGTCAAACCAATACCATTAACTATTCCAGTTCATTACCGCTGGCACAGGGAATAAAGTTTGATTTATAGAGCTTTTTGTATAATTTTTTACTGTCCAAACCGTTGTAAAACAAATCGAATAGCTTATGAGAAAGTGTATCTTTTTGATGCTGACCTTCCTTGGATTATTTCTGACCAGCCAGGCGCAGATAAGAGTAAGACTGATTGGCGGCCCACAGCAATCTGACATTAAAGAAACCAACTCTATTACAGATTGGAATATCAACACCAGTCCCTATTACAAAAAACGCAGTTCCTTTCATGTTGGGATACTAGCTGATATTCCCATTAATTCCAACGGTAAAGTTTTTTTTCAACCAGGTTTTGTTTACAGCAGTAAGGGAAGAATATTTGATAAATTATTTGACACAGCAGTTGAATCTAATTTCAGAGTTAAGACAACAACTGTGGTGAATTATATTGAAATACCAATGAATCTTGGAGTTAAACTTCCTCTTGGTAAGAAAACAAAATTTGTGATTTCAGCAGGCCCCTATGCTGGTTTATTTTACAGCGGAAAATTTACAACAGAAACAACTACCAAAGATTTTACTTATACAAAAGAAGAAACAAAATTTGAAATTGGTAAAGGTTCGAATAAATTTAAATCGTTAGACTTAGGTGTTAATGCAATTGCCGGATTTGATTTTGGCAGCTTTACATTAACAGGTCGTTATACGCGGAGTTTAATTAATAATTTTACAGCCGATTATGCTGGCTCTTTTAAACATGAAGTATTGGGTGCTTCTTTAGGCATTAATTTAAAAACTATCACAGAGAAAAAATCTAAACCTGTTATTAAAGACACCGATAAAGATGGGGTGGCTGATAATTTAGATGAATGCCCCGATACTCCGGGCACAGTCAAAGGTTGTCCCGACAGGGATAAAGATGGTGTGGCAGATAAGGATGATAAATGTCCGGATATAAGTGGTTTGGCAAAATACAATGGATGCCCAATACCTGATACAGATGGTGATGGAATAAATGATGAAGCGGATAAATGTCCAACAGTTAGTGGATTGGCAAAATATGACGGATGCCCCGCTCCTGATAAGGATAATGATGGCATAAGTGATGATGAAGATAAATGTCCTGATGCAGCAGGTTTGGCAAGATTTGAGGGATGCCCTCCACCAGATGCTGACAACGACGGAATAACAGATGAAGAAGACCAATGTCCTAATCAACCCGGTCGGATAGAAAATCATGGATGCCCTGAAATAAAAGCAGAATTAAAAAAGAAAATTGATGATGCTGCCCGGAAAGTTTTCTTTGATTTTGGCAGTATTAAGATTAAAAAAGAAAGTTATAAAGTACTGGATGAAGTAGCCAAACTCTTAAATGAAAATGGTGAAGTACGATTGATCATAGAGGGACATACTGATAATATTGGAACATCTGAAGTAAATAAAATTCGTTCCCAACAAAGAGCTGATGCCATTAAAACTTATTTGATTTCAAAAAATGTTACAGAAAGCAGGATGACTGCTATTGGCTACGGTTTTGATCGTCCCATTGCAGACAACAATACACAAAAAGGAAGGGCGCAAAACAGGAGAGTTGAAATGAAACTGAGCTATTAAGATTAGTTAAAAGGTTGATATGTTGACAAGGATAAAGAACATTTAAAACAATTTGTATATATTGTTTCGCCCCTGTCAACTAATAAACTTGCCAATCTGCAAACTTATCTTAACAAATTATTTAAAGCCACTTATGGAATATCATAGCCATACAGTGGCTTTTCTTTATTAAATTCGTAAAATTTTTTTAATGAGAAAACTTGCTTATACCCTGCTGATAACTATATCCGTCATCAGCTGTACAACTAAAAAGTCAACTGAACAATTATCCGCTTCCATTAACCGCATGTTCGACAGCTACTGGGAAGAAAGAATGAAACTCTTTCCGCTGGAAGCAACTACGAATGGCGACAATCGATACAATGATCAGTATCCCAATTTTGCAACCACAGCTTATCGTGAGCAAATAAAATCTTTTTATCAAAATTATCTCGATAGCATCAACCAATATAAAAAGAATGAGTTGAGCGATAATGACCGCATCAGCTATGATATTTTTAAAAGGGAAATGGAAATGCAGTTAGAAAATTTCAAATTTAAGAATGACAGATTAATGCCCATCAACCAGTTTTGGAGCCCAACTTTAGACTTTGGT
Source organism: Sphingobacteriales bacterium (assembly GCA_050256755.1). Classification (GTDB taxonomy): domain Bacteria; phylum Bacteroidota; class Bacteroidia; order Chitinophagales; family Chitinophagaceae; genus AWTP1-9. The sequence goes on from JBLMVP010000352.1 coordinate 3,718, forward strand.
CAGTTAGGCAGCGGCGAAGGCAACCAGCCATTTAAAACAGTGGCTGATTATAATAACTGGCTAAAACGTATTGATGGCTTTGTCGTTTTTGTGGATACTGCCATTGCCAACATCCGGGAAGGAATGAAGCAGGGTTATGTGTGGCCAAAAGCGTTGGTAACAAAAATGATCCCGCAAGCGAAAGATTTAGTAGTGACAGATGTTACCAAAAGTCTTTTCTATGGCCCTGTCAATAAACTGCCGAAAGAATTTGCCGAAGAAGACAAAAAGAATATAACAGAGGCATATGCAAAAGCCATTACAGAAAAAATAAATCCTGTTTATCAAAAGCTGGCTGATTTTTTTGAAAAAGAATATCTGCCTGTTAGTCGTAACAGCAGCGGCATCGATAGTATTCCCAATGGAAAAGAAAGATATGCTTACCTGGTTCGTTACTGGACAACTACCGATAAAACACCGGATGAAATTTATGAAACAGGATTAAAAGAAGTTGCCCGTATTCGTGGCGAAATGGAAAGGATAAAAAATGAAGTTGGTTTTAAAGGGGATTTAAAAGCATTTTTTGAGTTCATGAAAAATGACAAGCAATTCATGCCGTATAAAAAACCGGAAGAAGTAATTGCCGCTTTCCATGCTATTCATACCCGTATGGAACCGCAATTGAAAAAAATGTTTACCAACGTTCCCAAAACAAAATTTGAAATAAGACAAACAGAAGCTTTCAGGGCAGCCTCAGCCAGTGCAGAATACCTGCAGGGCACTGCAGATGGAACCCGTCCGGGTATTTTTTACGTACCTATTTTAGATGCTGCTAAATTTAACACAACAAGTGGCATGGAATCGTTGTTTTTACATGAAGCGATACCAGGTCACCATTACCAGGTATCATTGCAGCAGGAAAATGAATCCTTACCAAAATTCCGCCGTTTTAGCTGGTATGGAGCTTACGGTGAGGGGTGGGCTTTATATACTGAATCCTTAGGAAAAGAATTGGGATTATATACCGATCCTTATCAATACGCAGGAGCATTGGGAGATGAAATCCACAGGGCTATTCGTTTGGTTGTGGATGTAGCTATTCATACCAAAGGATGGAGCCGTGAAAAGGCAATTGCCTATATGATGGAAAACGAAGCTATCAGTGAACAGGGTGCTACTGCGGAAATAGAAAGATATATGGCCATCCCCGGGCAGGCTTTATCGTATAAAATCGGTGCGTTAAAGATTCGTGAATTAAGAGAAAAATACAGTCAGCAATTAGGAAATGGATTTAGTATTGCATCATTTCATGATGAAGTTTTAAAAGATGGCTGCATGCCTTTGGCTGTGCTGGAACAAAAAATGGAGGCATGGGCGGCTAAACAAACTAAGAAATAAACAAAATACAATTCAATTGCTTTTGAAAAAGCATTTCGATTCAAGCTATATAAAATGATAAAAAAAATAACAGCAACGTTTTTTTTAATTTGTGTCCTGTCTATTAGTTCTTTTTCGCAGAATAAAGAAAAACCCCAGTTTAACAGCGAAGAAGACAATCTTAAAACATGGTACCAGAAGGATAAAAATGCAGATGGCTTTTACGGCATCAGCTTAAATAAAGCGTATAGTTTCCTTCAATCAAAAGGTAAAAAAAGCAAATCAGTTGTTGTAGCTGTAATAGATTCAGGTATCGACACTACACATGTTGATCTCAAGGATGTATTATGGACCAACCCAAAAGAAATTCCCGGCAACGGAATAGACGATGATAAAAATGGTTACACCGACGATATTCATGGCTGGAATTTTATTGGTGGAAAAGATGGCAGTAATGTAGATGACGATTCATTTGAAGGGGCCAGGGTATATCACGAGTTTATGGCAAAATATGAAGGACAGAAAATTGATGAAAGCAAGTTAAGTAAAGAGGACTTGTATGAATATAAATTCTGGAAAAAAGCAAAAGAAACAGTAGAAGCTGACGCAACACAGGCGCAAAACAATATTCTGATGGTTAGCTGGCTCAAGAGAGGATTACCCAAATCAGACAGTATTATAAAAACAGCCCTTAATAAAGAAATTTATACAGGAAATGAACTGGAAGAATACGAAGCCATAGACCAGAAAACAGCAAGAGCTAAATTGATCATGATGGCTGCATTTGAGGGTTTTTATATGAAATCTTCTACTAACAAAGAAATCACCGACCAATTAAATGAATATTACGGCAGGGAAGAAAAGAAAGCGGATGCGATATTAAGTACTCCCAAAGATTTTCGCGGGGAAATTGTAAAAGACAATTATAATGATATCAACGACAGGTTCTATGGTAATAATGATATAATGGCAGGGTATTCTTTACATGGCACTCACGTATCAGGTATTATTGCAGCCAAAAGAAACAATGGTATAGGGATAGATGGAATTGCAGATAATGTAAAAATCATGATGATACGTGCTATACCTAATGGTGATGAACATGATAAAGATGTTGCCCTTGCTATACGTTATGCGGTTGACAACGGTGCCCAAATAATCAATATGAGTTTTGGTAAAAGCTTTTCTCCTGAAAAAAAATGGGTAGATGAATCTGTAAAATATGCTGAATCAAAAAATGTTTTAATTGTGCAGGGGGCAGGCAATGATCATGACAATAGTGATACAGTAGAAAATTTTCCAAACAGGAATTATATAAATGGCGGTACTGCCTCAAATTACATTTCAGTAGGCGCCAGCAGCGATACTTCTATCAGGCAAATTAATGATGAAGGAAAAGAAATAAAAGATTTGGCAGCTTATTTTTCCAATTATGGGAAAAAAGAAGTGGATGTGTTTGCTCCCGGTTATAAAATTTATTCCGCAATGCCAGATAGTCGCTATGGTTTTGAAAATGGAACCAGTATGGCCAGCCCCGTTGTTGCCGGTATTGCAGCATTAACACTCTCCTATTTTCCTGATTTAACTGCCCAGCAATTAAAACAGGTAATAATAAAGTCAGCACAAAAGCCGGGAATGAAAGTATTAAAACCCGGCACTTATGACAAAGTAGACCTTTCTGATATATCACAGTCAGGCGGCTTGGTAAATGCATTGGCAGCTGTAAAACTGGCGGAAACAATAAAACCTGTAAAGAAAAAGATTACTTTAAAACCCAAACTAATAAAAACTAAAAACGGATAAAGAGAAAAGCGCCATATTTTTGTGGCGCTTTTTTCATTTAAAAACAAACCATTATGCCACGTCCAAACGAAAATGATTTTGCTCCCTTCTACAGCGGCTATATTGCACGGGTAAAAGAAGATGATGTCTTAACAGCTCTTGCCAATCAGCATAAAATCATTGAACCATTTTTAAACTCAATCCCCGCCTCTAAATGGAATTATGCTTATGCAGAAGGTAAGTGGACAGTAAAAGAATTAGTTCAGCACATGATTGATGCTGAAAGAATTTTTGCTTATCGTGCATTATGTATAGCCAGAAAAGATGAAACTCCACTTCCCAGTTTTGATGAAGCTAGTTATGCCCCTGCCAGCGAAGCCCACCGCAGAACAGTTGCAGAATTAATTGAAGAATTTTTGGCCGTAAGAAAAGCAACAGAATTACTTTTTAAAAGCTTTACGGAAGAAATGTTGCAACACAGAGGTGTAGCGAGCAACAAACCTGTTTCTGTAAATGCCTTGGGTTTTATTACTGTGGGGCACTTTTATCATCATAAAAATATAATAGAAGATAAATCTCTGTAATTGGTTATGATTATTTTGACTGTTCATTATACTTAACTGCCCGGAAATTTCGGCAGTTTATTTTACAGTTTCTACAAAATCAATTACTGTTTGTGTAAATAGCTTGGTATCTCCATTCATAGGTGTATGCCCGGAATGAGGCATCATCACCAGTTTTTTATAAGCAGACCCCAGTTTATTTAATGCATTAATACCTGAACCAACCGGAACGGTAAAATCATATTGCCCCCAAATCAGCAAAGAAGGAATATTAATTTTATACAACTGTTCAGTGAATGTAACAGGTTCCAGCGATTGAAGAAACTTTCGTCCTTCGGCGGTGTAATACAAATGATACAAATTAACACCAAAAGTCAAAGGAGAAGATACTGAAGTATAATCCACAGTAGTTTTGGTGTGATTAATGTCTACATAATCTTCTGCATCATGTGCATACACGTTGGTCTGATTACTGATGTCCAGTGAAACATTGGGAGGGCTCACTTCAAGATAATTAACTATCTTTTCCCATTTTGTTACATAATTACCTTTGGCAATTTCAGATTTACCTGTATCAATCAGCATTTGTCTTGAAAGCACATTTGTTTCAGGGTAATCATGCGCACCATCCACTTCTATCCATCCCTGTATATTTTTTTGATTATTGTCTTTAACTAAAAAACCACTGCCTAACAATCCGCCAAAACTATGACCCAACA
>JBLMVP010000353.1:0-17924 GCA_050256755.1 Sphingobacteriales bacterium
GCAAAAGCCATGTTGCAGGAAATATTAGTAAGAAAAAAAATTATGCTGGAGCCAAAAAGAAAAACCGATATAATGGCTGCAATGCAGTTAAGATAAACCCAACCCTAATTGAAAACACAAACCAAAATTGACGATGGACAAAGATTTTTTTATGAATGATTTTGAGCGGCTGCTAAAAGATAAAACCGAAGAGTTTAAAATGTACCCTTCCGAGTCCGTGTGGACAAATATTTTTAATAAACTGCACCCGGGCAGAAGATGGGGTATAATAGGCGGTTCTGTTTTATTATTGTTATTTACAACATCTGTGTTGGTCTTAAGAACAAATAACAATAGTGCCACCACCAAAACGGACTTAAACCCAGTTAAAGATCAGCAGCCTGAACTTTCAGAAAACAAGCCCTCACTTAAAGGAAGCATTTATTCCGCAAATTCCAATGACCCAGATAACAATAGTAATGTTTTATCAAACAGGTTGTCAAACAATATTACCCTGAATAATTCCAATGATTACCGGCTGAATAATAGTTTAGCGATAATTCCCTCAAATAGCACACTGCTGGTTGACGACTTAAACAATAATTCAAACATTACTGTTTTTGACACTAAAAGCAATTTTAATAATACTACCATATTAAATCCACTGGAAGAAAGCAATAATTATTCTCTTGCTGACTACTCACCCGATTTTTCATATGCTACTTCCGGAATTCACAGCAAAGCCTTTGCACCATCTGGAATAAATGTTTATGTAAATGCAAATTCTTACACAAAATCAATAAAAAAAGAATCATTAAAACAGGCATCGAGGTTTGAGTGGCAATTATATTTTGCTCCGTCTGTAAGTTACAGGGCCTTATATAATGATGATAATTCGGCCAATCTCGCTTATGCCTACAACAGTTATATACCCGGCAATATAGATAAAGCAGTAAACCACACCCCTGCGCTGGGTTTTGAAATTGGAAATGCTTTTCTTTATTCAGTTACTAAATCAATAAAATTGAAAGCCGGATTGCAGTTAAATTATTCCAGGTATAATATCAGAGCATATTCTACTTCTTATCCCGAACTAACTACGATAAGACTTAGAGGCGATTTTAACCAGCCACTGGAACTTAAAGTATCTTCTTCCTATGCAAACTATGGAGCATTTTACCAGGCAACAACAATTGCAAGTCAAAACGTAGCAATTTCTGTTCCTTTAGGAGTTGATTTAAAAATGGCAGGTAATAATAAAGTTAGCTGGTATGTATCCGGAAGTTTTCAACCAACATATATCCTAAATAACAAAGCATACCTGATCACAAATGACTTGAAAAACTATGTACAGAATACTGGGTTGTACCGCAAGTTTACTATGAACACCGGAGTTGAAACTTTCCTTCGCCTGGAAAGAAACAATGGGGTAGCCTTACAGATTGGCCCTCAGCTCCGTTACCAGCTTAATTCTTCTTATACCAGGAAGTATCCAATCAGTGAACATTTGATTGAGTATGGATTAAAAGTAGGTCTTACAAAAAGATTCTAAAGAAATATTAACGCATTCAAAAATAAACGCTGGCTGGTCCCGGCGTTTTTATTTACATACCTTTTCCAATTTCTTTAATTTTACCACATGAAATGTTTAACCCTTTTTCGTTTTATACCGGTTGCTTTTATTATTTATTCCTGCAACCAAAAAAAGATGCCTGCTGCTGCAGAAAAGAAAAAAGACTTTTTACCGGTAACTGATTTTCTTGCGGGAGAAATAAAGCATATTGACACTATCCCCTACTCATTCACCAATTATATCACCATCGGTGATAAAACAGACTCATCGTTTATTGATAAACTTACCTTTCATAAAATGATTGATGAGTTTTTAGAAGTCAGCATATCTGATAAAAAGTATATTGACTTTTATGATGAAACTTCCCTGATTGACAGCTCTACCAGTATGGCCAGTTTTACTTACATAGCAAACTCCCCGGAAATGAAGGTTGCCCGTATTGATGCTTATGTCGATCCTAACTCAGGCAAATTCAGAAAGGTTTTTATCAAGCGTATTTATAACAGGAGCGATACCCTGTTTGAAAAACAACTGTTATGGCAAACAAGCGGCAATTTTATTCTTATCACCAGTCAGACTATTAAGGATAAGGAATCAATCAAACAGGAGAAAGTCGTTTGGGATGAAAAAGAGGAATAACCATTATTTATGACACAAGAAGAGTTTCAACATATTGCGTCGGGCATTCCAATCAATCCCGGCATTTATAAATATTTTGGAATAACAAACGAAATCATTTACATAGGCAAAGCAAAAAACCTGCGTAAAAGAATCAGCTCTTACTTTAATAAAACATTTGCCGGTTATAAAACACATGAACTGGTAAGTAATATACATCGCATAGAATTCACAATAGTTAATTCTGAGCAGGATGCTTTTTTACTGGAGAATTCTCTTATTAAACAATTTCAGCCAAAGTATAATATCAATCTTAAAGATGATAAAAGTTACCCATTTATAGTTATTAAAAAAGAACCATTTCCAAGAGTATTCCTTACAAGAAAAAAAATTAATGACGGTTCTGAATATCTTGGACCATTTACTTCTGTTAATAAAGTAAGAGAATTAATAGATTTTATCCGGCTCAATATCCCTTTGCGAACTTGTAAATTGAATCTTACTGAAACAGCCATAAAAAAAGGGAAATTTAAAGTTTGCCTTGAGTATCATTTGGGAAATTGTAAAGGACCCTGTGCCGGACTGCAAACACTTGAAGATTATAAGGAAGAGCTAAATCAGGTAAGGGATTTATTGAAAGGTAACCTGTCTCCTGTTATACGTGAATTTAAAAAGGAAATGCAGCACTATGCCTCCAATTTGGAATTTGAAAAAGCTGGGTTATATAAAAAGAAACTTGAACACCTTGAACAATACAAGGCAAAATCAACAGTTGTAAACCCAAGGCTAGGTGACATAGATGTTTTTTCTATTGCCAACGAAAATAAATTAGCATATGTTAATTATCTTATGGTAAACAATGGCGCCATCATACAAACCCACACCACAACACTTGAAAAAAAATTGGATGAAACAGATGAGGAAGTACTATCATTCGCCATTGCTCAACTTAGAAAAAAATTTAACAGCAGGGCAAATGAAATAATTGTTCCCTTTCCGATTGACTACCCTGAAAAAAATACTGTTATCACCATCCCAAAAGCTGGTGATAAAAAAAGTTTGCTGGAACTTTCGGAAAAAAATGTTAGTTACTTCCGCGATGAGTTGCATAGAAAAAAGACTCTTCAATTACCCAATAAAACAGATAGCGATAAAAAGAATATCTTATATCAGCTGCAGGAGGATTTACAACTCACTGAATTACCATTACATATAGAATGTTTTGATAACTCTAATTTCCAGGGAGCATATCCGGTTTCCGCAATGGTGTGTTTTAAAAACGGTATGCCCAGCAAAAAAGATTACCGCCATTACAACATTAAAACAGTGCAAGGCATTAATGATTTTGCAAGTATGAAAGAGGTTGTAAACAGGAGATATCGTCGTTTATTAAATGAACAATCAGATTTGCCTCAGTTAATAATTATTGATGGGGGTAAAGGGCAGTTATCAGCTGCGATGGACAGCATAACTGAGCTTGGCCTGCACGGAAGGATGACTGTTGTGGGCTTAGCAAAAAATGAAGAGGAGTTATTCTTTCCTGGTGATAAGGAATCACTTAAACTGCCTATCAATGGCGATAGTATGAAATTAGTCAGGAATATAAGAGATGAGGTGCACCGGTTTGGAATCAGCTTTCATCGCCAAAAAAGAAGCGTGGGGACTTTTAAAAACGAATTAGAATCAATAAAGGGAATTGGGAAATTAACGGCTCAAAATCTGCTGAAAGAGTTTAAATCTGTAAAGAAAATAAAGGAGCTTCCTAACAAGACCCTTGTTGAGAAAATCGGTCAATCTAAAGCAAATCTCATTAAAGATTATTTTGCTAACGATTCATAGTTTGGTATTATTTTACCAGGGGAACAAATAAAAAGGCAAAAAAGGAGGAGGGTATAAAAAAATTGGGGCCAGGATAGAAATCCAGCCCCGTCTTTAAAATCCAATATCCTATGAAAAACCGTAACAAAGATAATACTTGAGTTTGAATACACAATACCCTAAAGCGGGTATTTTTAAGAATTATATGGTATCGAGTAGAAATACGTTGTTAAATAATTTTAAGGATATCTTAAACAAAATAATACCCATAAAAAAAGGGCTGAAATTAAATTTCAGCCCTTTTTAAATTAAATATTAAATATTAATATGACCAAAGGTCCTGCTCATAATTAAATATTTTTTCTTTGATATTATCGCCTTCCAATAACCTTAAAATGGGATCTTTAATATACGCTTTTAATCGTAAATCATAAGGATTATCGAGAGAGGATTTAGTAATATAGCTGCTGAAAAAACGGTTTTCAAACAATTCTTCCCAAGTCATTCTTCCGCCGAAATTTTTATTATTATACGCCTCGTATTTTGCTAAGACCGGTCTTGCATCTGGATAATATATCCAGAACATTGGGATTTCTTCATCACCAATAGTCATACCTGTAGAGGTTTGTAATTTTTTCAATGGTGCTATTCCCAAAATTCTTACAAACAACCTGGATGCTTCTTTATCAAAAACCCATTCTTCTTTAATTCTGAATTTAGTGATTGAATCAGGATCAACTTCTTTTGGAGTAATTACATATTTTACAAGGTTGCCCTGAAGATCATATGAAGGAACTGTATCCGTACCCCCGCCAAATTGCTGCATTGCTTTGGCGATTGGTAAAGGAGTAGTAAATCTATCATCTATGGGATCAAATGCTGTAAACAAACTATCTTTTACTGCCTTAACAAGAATAGAAATAAATCGTTGGTTACCGTTATCTTCATTTGCTGAGTAACGAAAAGGAAGATTAATTTTTTCCCGAATATCTATTTCGCGCCAAACTCTTGTACGGTAAACAGCATCATCTTCCCTGATATGTTCATATGTTAACGGGGTCCTGTCCCTAACAAGATTTCTTTCAATAGCTGCATCATTTCGCAATGAAGTTGATGAAGAATCCCAGCTGTTACCGGAAGATTTAACTACTTCATAGGGAATATTTGACTGCCGGGGTTGAGTCCCTGTATTATTGTTATTTAAATACGCACTTTGAGTTTGCTTATTGGCAGGTTGGGTTGTAGACGGCTGACCATAGGCAGACTGCGGCTGAGTTTTACCACCGGTTTTCTTTTTGGCCTTCCTTGTTTGTGCAGAAGCATCAAAACTATTCATGCTTAACGCAAACACCAACAAACCTATTCCTGCAATTTTCATTTTCATAAAAATATTTTTATCTGAGATTAAATACTATCGGAGGTAATTTTCTTCTGCCACCGGGACCTGATGCATAAATTTCATCAAGCACAACTGTTGTTCCTGGTGAACACCTGTTAATTATGTCTTGTACAGGAGCAAATAAATTTCCAGAAACACCGGGTTTTATACCAGGAGATTCTTTAAAGTTTTGACCACCTACACAGATTAAAGTATAACCGGTAACTGTGAAGTTTACTCCTTCAAAAACAAAGTTTTCTAATTCTGCCCTGATACCTGCTTGTGCTTTAAATTCAGCTGTATTCATTATACCTCCTTTATTTCTGCCAACCATAGCAATTGGATCAGGAACTGTTTTAACACGGAATTCAAATTTGCTAACTTTTCCGTCAGCGTTTACAGTAACAGTTGCTTTACCTGGTGTTGATGGTTCTGCTATATATCTACCAGCTCCTACTTTCTTTAAAGAGCCATTATCGATATCAACTTTTACTTTTTCATCACCTACATTTCCACCCGTAACAGCTAATTCGTTTGGTAAGTCAATGTATAATACTTTCACCTTTTCAGCTGATACAAATGCTCCTGTTGGGGAACCTACAGTGTAGGGGATTTCTTTTTCTTTTTCTTTTAATTTTCCGTCAATTGGGTCTATATACTTAACAGTAACTTTAACAGTTCCTGTTCCCGGGCCACCTACCTGAGTTTTCCAGCTACCCAGTCCATTTTCGACAGCAACTTTGTTCCCATTTATAAAAATATCCGGAACAACCTGATTACTATAAGCACCTATACCGGCATTCACTTGTAATTCCTGGCCCGGCATTAAATAAGTAGCATTGGTTCCAATTAATGGCTCAAACTTATCATATACCACTTTAACCTCTCCTACCTGCCGGTGGCAGTAGTCTACAATCTGAGATTCACTATTTTTAACATCGTTCTGAAATTTGCTAAGAATAGTTAAAGCAGCAATAGATGGCGTCATTCTAAAATAAGCCGAGGTCCAGTCTTTATTACCTTTGTTTTCTGTTTTAGGTATTTTCAAATCCAAAGGAAGAGTTTTTTCAAATTCTGCTTTTTGTTCTGGAACAACTGCTAAAATTTTATCTTTAAATTCTGTAAGTTTTTTCAGTAATTCTTTTCCCTTGCCTTTATTTTCCATCAATCTGGTAGCTGCTTCTAAATTGTCAAACCTAAAAACTTCTTCACCATCTTCTATTTTAAGGCCTGATTCTTCTTTTAAATCTTTTTTTAATTGATCAATATAAGAATACATATCAGCAGAAATCTGCTTTGCCTGATCTGCTTTTGGTTTCCAGATTTTGGCCCTTTCAGAGGAAGCAGGATCACTGAGTTTATCTTCTAAAGATTTATAAATAAGATTATTCTTTTCAGTTGCTACTTTATTCGCATTCTGCAAGCTGTTATTAACGGTTTTAAAGGCGTTGATGATTTCAGCAGATACATTTAGTGCCAGCATGGCTGTTAGCACCAGGTACATCATGTTAATCATCTTCTGTCGGGGCTCCTTAGGTAAAGCCATGGATAAGTAATTTTGGTTTTAACTAATGTGGTTTTGAGTCGGTTTTTTTTACAGGATAACGGATTAATAAACTTAACCCTTTTGCTATTTTGATTAACGCCCCTGCATCGCATTAATCATATTACCATAAATCTGGTTTAATGAACCCAGGTTTTTGGCCAAATTAGCAATTTGTGCTTGTGCTGCTTTTGCATCGTCTATACTACCATGCATAGCTTGTGAAGCTTCTGCGAGATTGCTGTAAAACTTATTCATTGCTTTCAGGTGATTATTGGTATCCTGAAGCTCCAGTTCATAAATAGTATTTAATGAACCGAGGTTTTTTGTCATTACCTGTACCTGCTCATGAAACTGCTTAGTGCTATCTGCAGCACTATTGAAATGTGTCATAGTAGCCGTAGCGTTGGCGTAAACATCTTTCATTTGCCCTAACGCAAGAGTCGCTTCTTTTGTTTTAGCAGTATAATCATTCGTTGCAGCAACTACTTCTGCTGTATCTTTTATTTGAGAAACGGTTGTTCCAAATTTTTGAAAACCCTCGCTTAATTTTTTAAGATTGGTCGGCGTGATATCTGCATCCTGCAGCATTTTATCCATTTGATGTAAAGCCGGATTACCACTGGTGCCACCGCCTAAAGCAATTGGTGTCATTTCAAACTTTCCCGTTCTCTCCTTTTCAACATCCGGGTGTTCTGTAATGTTTGGAAAATATCTTTCCCAATGGTATTCTTCCATAGGAGGAACAACAAGTGCCATTAATAAGAACACTACTACTTCGGCCAGAAGGCCTAATGTAATCATTTCATCAGCAGCAGGCCAGTGACGGATTTTAAACAATGCGCCAAGGATAACTACGGCTGCAAAAAAGCTGAATAGAAAATTTAATACCTTCTGTCCTGTTTTTGTTTTAAAGAATAGCATAACGGTTAAATTTATTAGTGGGTTATTTTAAACTTATTTAATAATTCAAATATGGAAACGAAAAGACTGTTCAATTATTATTAACGGCGACCCAATGTTGGTGATAAATCAATTACACAACGGAAGCCAATGTATGATTTAGAAGTATCCTGGTATTCGTAATTACGGGTACTTGTTTGCAAATAATAACCAACGTCTTTCCAACTTCCTCCACGGACAACTTTACGTTTCATCCTTGGTGGATCGTTATCTTTTGCATTATACCTTAAATCAGGATTTAAATCGTGAGTGAAATTATATGCTCCTTCGTAAAAATAAGATGATGTCCACTCCGCAACATTACCAGCCATACAATAGAGACCAAAATCATTGGGCCAGTATGCATCTGCTCTTACGGTGTAAAAACCACCATCTTCAGGATAGTTACCGCGACCAGGTTTAAAATTGGCAAGTAAACAACCTTTCCTGTTTCTCAAATAAGGATTACCCCATGGAAACATAGATTGCGAACGACCGCCTCTTGCAGCATACTCCCACTCTGATTCAGTTGGAAGACGATAACTTGATTCAGTCATTCTCTTTTTACTTTCAAGGAAATCATTCAGGAAACGTCCCCTCCAGGTAGCAAATGCTGATGCTTGTTTCCAGTTCACTCCCACAACAGGATAGTGCTGAAAAGCAGGGTGAGAAAAATATCTGTGTGCAATTGGCTCATTAAATGAGTAAGAAAAATCCCTAATCCAAACCAGCGTATCCGGGTAAATCTTTATAGGATTTCTTATGATAAATTTAGAACGGGGTTCATTTGGTTTACGATATGCAGCCGCCTTATAATCAATATATTCCTCTTTATAAATTAATTTGTCTGGATCAATTTCCATCCTGCCGCCTAAACGATCATCTGGCGCCATCACCATACCGTTTATTTTCTCATACAGGTTCTTGTCTTTCCAGAGTGCCTGCAATTTCTTTTGATCAAAACTGCCGGTTTTTGGATCTCTTGGAATTTGAGCTAACTCAGCAGCGATAGAATCCCTAACCCAGTAAACAAATTGTTTATACTCACTATTGGTAATTTCGGTAGCGTCCATCCAAAAACCATTGATAGAAACTGACCTGTTACGTGAGGTAAAGGAGAAATTAATGTCCTCATCACTGGGACCCATATGAAAAGTTCCTTGTGGAATGTAAACCATTCCGTAAGGCTTTGCATTCAGACCTGGGGAGGAATAAGCAACACCTTTGAGTTGCCCATTATAGGCCATCGTTTTTGATGATTTACCCGACTTACATGATATAGCAAGTACGGTAATAGATGCGACGGCTAGCAGATTTAACAGTTGGTTCTTCATGTTCTTAAAATTTCTTATAGGAATTGGCAAATCTAATGAGATTAAATGATTTTTGCTCATTGAATCTGCCACAAGTCTAATACTATTTATGGGAAAATCAAAATTCAAAATCTTCTTTTTTTTCAAAACGATATCAGGGCTTATTTATTGTGTTTAAGTGTTTGTGTTTTTACTATTATTTCAATCAGTGAATTTACGGTTGAAACTGGTTGATGACAGGTATAATTCTTACATAAATAAAGCAGCGTTTCTGAAACGGCCCCCCTTCCTCTCAATAAAGGGAAGTCAGGGTTTTCTATTAACGAAGTTTGGACAATTTTATTGGGTTGATAATGCCGGATAAGATTGTCTCTGTATTCGTAAAAATTGGATCCGACAATAGCCATTTCATTAATACCAATTACCTGGTCAAAAACAAGGGAAGCCCAAACTCCAAACGAACCGGGATATCGTATCACTGCCTGTAAAATAGAGTTGAGGTTCTTCACTGACTGTTCTTTCCATTGTGCCTGGTCAAAAACAATGGACAGGTAAATTAAATTAAACAGCATAACAGCATTGCCGGAAGGGGTAGCCCCGTCATAAACTTCCTTTTTTCTGACTATAATGTCGTTTTGAATCTTAGTAGTAAAGAAGAAGTAGCCTGTTTCTTTTTCCTCAAAATTGTCTTTAACTAATTCCAGGAAATGTTTTGCTTTGAATAACCAGGTTGTTTCTGATGTTATTTCCTGTAAAAAAATCAGCGATTGGATTAAACAGGCATAATCATCCAGAAAGGCCGGGTACTTTGCTTTACTGTTTTTATAGGTATGAAATAACCCATCCACCCCTGCATCAAATTTCTGTAAAAGCATCTGCATGTTACCTATAGCCAGGGTCCTGTATTCGTCATTCCCAGTTGCTGCAAAAGCTTTACAGAGGGCTATATTCATCATAGCATTCCATCCTAATAAAATTTTATCATCAGTCAAAGGCCGGATTCTTTTGCTACGTTCGATTAACAAAAGAGCCAGACAATCCTCAAGCTTTTTTTGCAGTAAACTTTCATTAATCCCATTTTTTTTTGCAAAATCTTTTAAAGGAATTTTTACTCTGAGAATATTTTTCCCTTCCCAGTTTCCATCTTCCGTAATATCATAATAAGAACAAAACAAACCTGATTCCTCTTTTAACAAATCATCAATTTCTTTTCTAGTCCAAACATAAAACTTGCCCTCTACCCCTTCGCTGTCTGCATCTAATGCTGATAAAAAAAGATTCTCATCAGACAATAATTCCCTTTGTACAAAAGCAATGGTTTGATGAATAACTCTTTCGTACTCCTGGTTCCTTGTTATTTGAAAAGCTTCAGATAAAACAGAAATCAGCAACGCATTATCGTATAACATTTTTTCAAAATGGGGTACCAGCCATTCATTATCTGTACTATACCGGGCAAAACCACCACCTAATTGATCATAAATTCCCCCGTAAATCATTTTGTCCAAACTTAAACATGCCTGTTTTAAAGCATTTTCATCTTTATAAAAATGATAATACTCAAGAAGCCAGGCAATAGAAAATGTTTGTGGAAATTTTGGTGCTTTACCAAAACCCCCTTCTATTTTATCGGCGTTTTTCATCAGGTTTTCATAAATGGCATGAAGTTGTACTTCTGTAAACAACTCGTCTAAAGGGACATTTTTATTGATATTTGTTTGCCCAAACGAATTAGCATTTTGGAGATGTTCAGTCAGGTTTTCTGATTGTGATATTATTTCCTGTTTCCTCTCACGATATGCTTGTGCTACTCCATAAAGTATTTCCTTCCACGATGGCCGGTTAAATGCTTTCACTGGTGGAAAATAAGTGCCTCCGTAAAATGGCTTTTTATCTGATGTTAAAAAAACATTCAGAGGCCAGCCTCCACTCCCGGTCATTGCCTGTACTGCATCCATATAGATGTGATCTATATCAGGTCTCTCTTCCCTGTCAATTTTGATATTGATAAAATTATCATTCATGATTTGGGCCACATCCTCGTTCTCAAAACTTTCCCTTTCCATAACATGGCACCAATGACAGGCTGCGTAGCCAATACTCACCAAAATGGGTTTATCATCTCTTTTCGCTTTCGCCAAAGCTTCTTCTCCCCAGGGATACCAATCAACCGGGTTATGAGCATGCTGTAGCAGGTAGGGACTTGATTCGTTTATCAGCCTGTTGGTATAAGATGACATAAAGTGATTTTAAAATAAAACAGGGGCAACCGGAGTTTGTTGTCCCTGTAAATAATATTTAGTTATTTGTTCAGCTATTTCTTACAAACAGTAACGAGATAGCGTTCCAAAGCTGCAACCATACTGGGTGCCTGCGGCTCGGGTGCTTTTATATGCAGGGTTAAGCCTGCTTCTTCAATAGCTTTAACTGTATTTGTCCCAAATGCGCCTAACAATGTTCCGTTCTGTTTGAATTTTGGCATATTTTCTAAAAGACTTTTTACTCCGCTGGGTGTAAAAAAGCAGATAATATCGTATTCTGTTTGAGTCAAAATGCTGGTTACATCATTGCTTACTGTTTTATATAAAACCGGGGTAGCATACTCACAATTATGGTTTTTTAACCAGCTGGTAATTTCATTGTCCAGCGATTCCGAACAGGGGTAAAGAAACTTTTCGTTCTCTTTATGTTTATTGATAACATCAAATAGACTTTTATTGCTGCCATCTGCCCCGTAAAACACTTTACGTTTCCTGTAAAGAATAAATTTTTGCAAATAAAGGGCAACGGCCTCTGTAATACAGAAATACTTGGTATCCTGGGAAACAGTAATCTTCATTTCTTCACAAATACGGAAGAAATGGTCAATTGCATTTCTGCTGGTAAAAATTACTGCTGTATAATTGGCAATCTCGATCTTTTGCTTGCGGAACTCTTTTGAAGGAATACCTTCTACCCTGATGAAAGGATGAAAATCCAGATCAACATTATACTTTTTACCCAATTCAAAATAGGGAGACTTATCAGAATCTGGTCTGGGTTGGGTAATGAGGATTTTTGTGATTGATTTACCAACTAAACTTTTTGAATGCCCGTTTTTAACCATACTAACGTGGTAAAATGTTTTGCAAAGATAAAATAATTCTTAAAAAAATTTCATCAACACCTTGTATATCAATAAAAGCGGTGTTATTTCAAAGGCGCAAAGGTAGAGAAAAAAATGAAACCTGCTTACTTTTATATCATTTTGTATCGGACCATAGGATCTTATGAAACGATAAATAAACATCCCGCTAATCATTAATAATGAAAGTGTTAATGAAACTTTTACAATATTACCCCCGGCAAATGCAATTAAAATAATAAATGGAATCAGTAACAGGCCCAGCACTTTATTAATTAAAAAAACAATGAAAATATAAGTTTCGACAACTCCTCTGATACCAAATACCCAACCTGTGGCCTGAAGAACTGCATACTTTATCATGTAAAGAAGGGCAATTAATCCTATGCATGTTCCTAATTGCTGCCACTTTTCGCCGATTACAGAAATATCATAATAACGTGCCAGTAAAAAAAGGTAAGTGCCCGACGCAATAAAGAAGAACAAATTAAACAGGAGCCCGGATAATTGAGACTGCAGCAATTGATCTCTGATCTGGTTTTGCCTCAGGGTTGTTTTAAAAAATAAACGAAAAAGATTATTAAAATATTTAAGATAGGATAATCGCAATATGGCCATAAAAAACAGAATACCAACAATAAGATAAAACAGCCAGTCCTTTCTTTGGGACAACCTAAACATTTCAATCTTATATTGGGCTTTACCAAACACATCAAAAAAACGGTTTAAGCCCAGAACCTTTCTTTTATCAAACTGGTTAGATATTATTACCGGAGCTTTTATAATTGTAGTGGAATCTTTTATTTGTGATACCGTGTCAACTAAAGGGTTTTTAATATGACCGGAATCAGCAACAGTTGTTGTAATCACCGGAACACTATCATTAACCTGCGCTCCGGCAGCAATTAGTTGAAAAAAGAAAAATAATATTAAAAAGGTTTGTTTCAATGGCGCAAAAATATCTATCAACCGTGAAAAAAGATTTTTTCTTTAAAAAAAGTTTACATAACCAAAATGGATTTTAGCCTGGCGGAGATTTAGAGGCAGGTCGTTTCGTTTACCCGCAGCAAAACTAATATTGAATAAACCGGCTTTTGTTTCAAATGCCATTCCAAAGCCTGATCCAATAAATGTATTACTGATATTATTATATTGACTTTTATTACGGGCCCAGCCACCATCCGCAAAAGCAAAGAGATAAGAATTTTGACCAATAAGGTAGCGATATTCCAAACTGCTAACTATGTATTGTGAAGCAAAAATACTTTCTTCATCAAAACCTCTCAGCAGCCTGTAACCACCTAATTGAAATAATTCATTGCGAAAAATTCCCGGGCTTTCTAACCAGCCAATATCAGCCGCTGTTTTTAAAGTGCCTTGTTTCCCCACGGGAAAAAAATGAGCTCCTGTTATTCTTCCCCTGAAGACATAGGACTTTAGTTTTACTGAATCATATAAAGTTGAATAGTTGAAACCGCTATTATCATTTAACTCCGTTACTGAATTATTTTTTTTCACCTTTCTGGTACCAGTACTAAACACGAGTCTTAGTTCATTTCCACGTCTGGGATTGAAGCGGTAATTGGTATTAATCAATTCATATTCCGCTGAAAGATTAACAGTACTTACATCCGCCTGCTGGGGCAAACGTTTACTGTATTTTATTGTGTTGGTGTCCACATCCAATAAAATTGTTCTGAAATTCTGGATTAATAATTTACCTGTTTGTGTGGATGAAAAATGGTATTGGGTTCCAATTTGAAGGTTAATATTAACATAGGAACTGTCTTTCTTTAATAAATCAAATGAAAAATCAAATCCGAAAGGTGATTTAAATAAATAGGGTTGCTGGTAAGCAAGATTTAACCGTGGTGAAGATGGTTGAATTTGCTGCCAGTTAACTTTAATGGCTTCTCCGCCCCCAAACTGGTTCTGCAGGTTTAAATTAAAATCACCGGTAATTAATAATTTTTTTTGCCCCGGGAATTGCTGGTTGGAAGGAAGAAAACCTACTAGTCCATTTATCTGGCTGCTTCTTTTTTGTTTCAGGTATAGATTTACTACAGCACCGCTTCCAAGCATAGTCATGTCCCAGGGCTTTTCTTCCTGCAAATAAGGTAGCTGCTGTATACGATTGCTTATCTGTTGCAGTTTTTCTTTTTTATATACACTGCCGTTCTTTACATCCAGGTATTGCTGCATGAAATGATTATCAATTTTGGTATTTCCAAATAATCGCATGCTATCAATTTTATACAAGGGACCTCTGTCAATTTTTAACTGCCCGGCAATTTTTTCTTCGTTAAAGATGATACTGTCTAACCATACACTGGCAAAAGGATAACCATTGCCTTCGTAATAATTGAGTAGTTTTTGCTCAACTAATTGTACCTGTTCCATATTTAATGGCTGGTTTAAAAACAATTTTTGTGGAAGATTAATCGCATCCAGAACCCTTTCTTCGGCAGAACCCACCTGCAATTGTGCCCATTGGTATTTTTTCCCAATAAACAATTTTAAATTGGCTGCTGTGGAATCATACCATATACTATCCGTTGAAGCTGCAACATACCCCTTTGCATGAAGAGTAGCCGTTATTTTAAAAACATAACTTATGCATTCACTCTGATTGTTAAAACTTTTTTCTAATCCCAGTGAGCTTATATTGAAGGAACTATCTTTGTCAATCAAATAATAATGGAGAGGATAATTGTTTTGAGCCTGCTGGGCATTTACAGACAGGCTAATAGCTAACAACAAATAAATAATCAGTCTTCTTTGCATAAACAGCATCGTAAAGATAACAAACACAATTAATGGCCGGCATTTACATTCATATTCCTTTTTGCAGACAGGCCTGTTATTACTGTAATTTTCATTTCAGCACATCACTACAGTTAAAAAACGATTTTATTACAGCTTTATTGAGTGAGATAGCTTTACAAAAAGCTTATTTAGATAAAGAAGAAGTTAAAACGATTTATTTTGGTGGGGGTACCCCCAGTCTATTATCAATAGAAGAAATAAATAAAATTCTGGAAGTTGTTTATTCAACTCATCATATTGGTAACTCGCCGGAAATTACACTTGAAGCCAACCCTGACGATATTACTGTTGAAAAATTAAAGCAATGGAAACAATCAGGCATCAACCGGTTCAGTATCGGTATACAATCTTTTTTTGATGAAGACCTGCAATGGATGAACCGTGTGCATAGTTCTAAAGAAGCTGAGACATGCATTCAGCTTGTACAGGAAGCAGGGTTTGAAAATTTTTCTGTTGATTTAATTTATGGTGGACCAACTTTAAGTGATGAACATTGGCAAAAAAATATAGAAAAAGTAATTGCCTTAAATATTCCTCATATTTCCTGCTACGCTTTAACGGTGGAACCTAAAACCGCTTTGGATAAAATGATTCACCAACAGAAGAAAGAACCTGTTAATGCTGAAAAACAGGCAAGGCATTTTTTACATCTTATGAGTGAACTATCTAATGCAGGTTATGAACATTATGAAATATCCAATTTTGCAAAACCGGGTTACCACAGCAAACACAACAGCAGTTATTGGCAGGGAGAAAAATATTTAGGGCTGGGGCCATCCGCACATTCCTTTAATGGAGTATCAAGACAATGGAATATTGCTAATAATGCATTGTACATTCAATCCCTGAAAAATAATACCACATTATTTGAAAAGGAAGAACTCAGTTTAACACAGCGGTTGAATGAATACATTATGACTTCCTTACGTACAATGGATGGGCTTGACTTAAATTATGTAAAAGAAAAGTTTGGTGCAGAGTACTGTGACAAATTACAAACGGCAGGGAACAATAATAAATACAACTCCAGGTTCCAAATTATTAATTCCAGGCTGATACTAAGCAACGAAGGGAAACTCTTTGCTGATGGAATTGCCGCTGATTTATTTTTCTAAACTTTATTTATGATAAAAACGGTGACGAACAGCCTTAACTATCTCCCCTATTACAAGGATGCCAACCATCAGAAGGATGGCGATGGGGCTAAAATTACTGAAAGAGAAAGGCATTGTTAAAATTTTTATTTTCTCTTACCTCACTGTTCAATTTCACAATGTAAAGTTACATAACCGCCGCAGTTGATTTGTCATTTTGCTGATAAATGGTTGTTAATAATTACAGGAACCCTTATACTCAGATAAGCGTTTCTTCAATTTGCTTAAAGCCCTGTTTTGGTGGCAGGTTTTCCCACAAAATCTTATAGACTGTTCCGGCAATAGGTATTTCAGCCTTTACTTTTTCATTGATAATATGAATGCAGCGGCTGGCATTATATCCTTCCGCTACCATGTTGAATTCTAATTGGGCAGATTGAACACTGTACCCTTTACCTATCATATTACCAAATGTTCTGTTTCGGCTGAACAAAGAATAACAGGTAACCAGTAAATCGCCCAGGTAAACGGAAGCAGCATAGTTGGCTGATTTCTTCAGAGGTATTACTGTTTTTACTCCGGGAATAATTTCATGGTGAATACCTACCTCCATATTTCTAACACCCACTTCGCGGAGAAAACCCGCCATCTCATCAGCAGCATTGGCAATAAGTACACTTAAAAAATTATCACCATACTCAAGACCATGTGCAATACCTGCAGCCAATGCATAAATATTTTTTAAGATAGCGGCAAATTGCACTCCATACACATCATCATTAATAATTGTATTAAGGTATACTGTTTTAAAATGATCCGCTATTTGTTGTGTATGAGTTTCATTTACTCCTGAAAATGTCAGGTACGATAATTTTTCTGCTGCCACTTCCTCCGCATGGCAGGGACCCATGATACAATAATAATTTTCCAGCGGAACATTAAATTCCTGTTTTAAATAATCATTCACCAGCAATACCTGTTCGGGCATAATACCTTTTACGGCCGAAATAATTTTTTTATCCTTAAATATATTACGTGGCAGCTCCTTTAAAGTATCATGTATATAAGTAGAGGGAATGGCTAAAACAATGTATTCAGATTGATTGATTGTTTCTTCAATAGTATTGTTTAAAAAAAGTTTACCGGTATCAAAATAAACAGAGCTTAAATAGTTGGGATTATGATGACGTTTGGTGATATGCTCTGCTGTTTGTTTGTTTCGTACATACCAGTTAATCTTATTGCCATTATCTGTTAATAATTTAGCCAGGGCCGTTGCAAAACTTCCGCTTCCAAGTACACCTAATTGCATCTTTATGTTGATTTGATATATGAAAATAAAAAAGCGATGAAGATATTCTTCACCGCTTAGCTTTTATTTTTAAAATTTATTTTTTGATTTCATACAATTTGTCTTTAGGAACAACTTTTACTTTATCCTTGTCTTTTAATGTTTTTGCTATGGCATTATAAGGGCCGCTAACTACTTCATCTCCCTCCTTCAATCCTTCCGGCACTTCAATATATTCATTATCCTGAATTCCTGTCTTTATCTTGGCTTTTTTAACTGTACCATCCTGCTGGTAAACAAAAACCACTACATCCAGATCATCAGCGTTTACTACTTTGGAATCTGTTTCATTTCCCTCTGCCTTTTCTTTTTCTTTTCTTTCTTTCGCCTCTACCTTAGACTTCTCGTCTTCCTTTTCCCGCGTT
>JBLMVP010000354.1:0-4424 GCA_050256755.1 Sphingobacteriales bacterium
CACAGGATATTAACCGCATGCCTAAAGAAATTATTAAGGCATTTGCTTATCTTAAAAAAGCGGCAGCTTTAACTAACCTCGATGCAGGCGTTTTGTCAAAAGAAAAATCTGATTTAATTGGTAAGGTATGTGATGAAATACTGGAAGGTAAACTGGACGATTATTTTCCATTGGTGGTTTGGCAAACAGGAAGTGGCACACAAAGTAATATGAACGTAAATGAAGTGGTTGCTTACCGTGGCCATGTACTGTATGGAGGTAAATTAGAGGATAAAGAAAAATTTCTTCATCCAAATGATGATGTAAATAAATCTCAATCCTCTAATGATACATTCCCAACAGCAATGCATATTGCAGCATATAAAATTTTGCTTGAAACAACGATACCCGGAATTGAAAAACTCAGAGATACCCTGGCTGCGAAGAGCAAAGCTTTTATGAGCGTGGTTAAGATAGGCCGTACACATTTTATGGATGCCACTCCGCTTACATTGGGACAGGAATTTAGCGGTTACGTTTCCCAGCTCAATCATGGGTTAAAAGCGATAAAAAATACATTATCCCATTTAAGTGAGCTGGCCCTTGGTGGAACAGCCGTTGGTACGGGTATTAATACACCGCCAAACTATTCAGAAAATGTAGCAAAGCATATTGCTTCACTAACAGGTCTGCCATTTATAACAGCAGAAAATAAATTTGAAGCATTGGCGGCACACGATGCTATTGTGGAAGCTCATGGTGCATTGAAGACTGTAGCAGTAAGTCTGATGAAAATTGCCAACGATATCCGCATGTTATCCAGCGGGCCAAGAAGCGGTATTGGTGAAATTCATATTCCTGATAATGAACCGGGTTCTTCTATCATGCCTGGCAAAGTTAACCCTACCCAATGCGAAGCAATAACTATGATCGCGGCACAGGTAATGGGAAATGATGTAGCAATTAATATTGGCGGAGCTACTGGTCATTTTGAATTGAATGTATTTAAACCGGTAATGATTTATAATTTTTTGCACAGTGCAAGATTGATAGGTGATGGTTGTGTTTCTTTCAATGATAAATGTGCGGTAGGTATTGAACCAATAGAAGCTAATATTAATAAGCATGTAAATAACAGTTTGATGCTGGTTACTTCCCTCAACACCAAAATTGGTTATTACAAAGCAGCAGAGATTGCCCAGAAGGCGCATAAAGAAGGAACAACTTTAAAAGAGATGGCGGTGAAATTAGGTTATGTAACTCCTGAACAGTTTGATGAATGGGTAGTTCCTGCAAATATGGTTGGGAAGATTAATTAATAATCGAACAACTCTGTAATTTTAAAATGCAGTAACAATTGTTGCTGCATTTTTTATTTTACTTCTTTAATATCTGCAAACTGCTGACGGCTAAATGTCCCGGGCCTTGCATGATCGCCTTCTTTAAAATCAAAGTGAATATAGTTAATGGAACTTATTTCAAAAAGGTTGACACAGGCTGTTGTAAAATACTGTGCTGCTCCTGCTGAACCCATTTGCTGGGTAAGTTTTTCACTTTGCGTAATAGCAACATGTAAAGTATCATTTGAGATATTTACAAATGATAACAACACATCAGGATAAACCATATTCAAGCCATTGATAATGGCCTGCACATTGGGATGTTCAATTACTTCTGTTAAAACTTTTTTACGGGTATTGTTAAGGTTATCTACATTCCAGAAAACAAGCGTATCAGAAGGGTTTTCACCAAATGCAAGAGTGTCGTTTGTCACGGGTTCAGAAGCATATTTGTCCGAAGTGTTATTACAGGAAAATATAAAAAGGATAATTGCCAATATTGGAGTTATGTTTTTCATGATATAAAGATACAACTGAAAAAAAACAGGGAAAGATTAAAAAGTTCAGGCATTTTGGGTAAAAGCAGTATAATGACCGGAACGTACAAACAGCTGCATCTTCAGTATCCCATGTTCAGTCAGGTTCCGGATAATTAAGTGTACAACGCAACGAAGCTGCCAAAACGTACCCGCCGCCGGTATCATAATTAATTTCATCAACTAACGCCTGTATGCCATAAGCAACAAAAACTTGGGCATATCGTTACAACTATTACCTTTGACACCGTTTATCGTAACCTATTTATACAACTCACACAAACCGTGGGAAAAAACTTAAACAAGGTCACATCTGCTGGCCTGCTTATCGCACTGGGAATTATTTATGGCGACATCGGAACCTCTCCCCTGTACGTAATGAATGCCATCGTTAATGGAAAACACATTAATGAATTACTGATTCTCGGAAGCCTTTCCTGTATTTTCTGGACACTCACCCTGCAAACCACTATCAAATATGTGCTGCTTACCCTGAAAGCAGACAACCGTGGGGAGGGTGGAATATTTGCCTTATATACCCTGGTTCGCCGCCGCCGAAAATGGTTGGTGATTGCGGCCATGCTTGGTGGTGCTGCCCTGCTTGCAGATGGCATGATTACCCCACCTATCTCGGTAACTTCTGCAGTCGAGGGTTTAAAAGTGATGCCTTACTTTAGAGAACACACTTTATCGCAATCCACCATAGTTTATATTGTAATAAGCATATTGGTGCTCCTGTTTTTGTTACAGCAGTTTGGAACAGCCAGCATCGGTAAAATGTTTGGCCCCATAATGAGTGTATGGTTTTTAATGCTGGCGGTGTTGGGTATGATAAATATTCCAATGCATTGGGATGTCTTAAGAGCACTATCTCCGCATTATGCTATTGAATTACTTACACAGTATCCTGAAGGATTCTGGTTATTGGGTGCGGTATTCCTTTGTACTACGGGAGCGGAAGCATTGTATAGTGATTTGGGCCATTGCGGCAGAGGTAATATCCGTGTATCCTGGATTTTTGTAAAAACCTGTTTGATATTGAACTATCTCGGTCAGGGTGCTTGGTTATTACAGCACCAGGGGCAGGTATTGGCAACAGAAGAGCTATTAAAATCAGCTTCCTTTATTGCACAACACCCAAATGCTCTTTTATTGGAAAGTGTTTTTTACAGCATCATGCCTTCCTGGTTCCTTGTTCTTGGAATTGGTATTGCAACATTAGCGGCAATTATTGCAAGCCAGGCTTTGATCAGTGGTTCTTTTACACTGGTGAGTGAAGCTATGCGATTGAACTTATGGCCAAGACTAAAAATTAATTATCCTACAGAAGAAAGAGGTCAGTTATTTATACCGGGAATAAATATTCTTTTGTTACTGGGTTGTGCAGGTATTACCATTTATTTTAAATCAGCCTCCAATATGGAAGCAGCGTATGGTTTGGCAATAACCTTATGTATGCTGGCTACTACTATTTTGTTTGCAAATTATCTGGTGCTTCACCGGGTAAATGCCCCGTTTGTATACCTGTTCCTTATTGTGTATTTAAGTATTGAAGTGGCTTTTACTATTGCTAACCTGCGCAAATTTACCCATGGTGGTTATGTTACCTTATTAGTTGGTGGTGGTTTGTTCCTGGTAATGTATGTTTGGTACAGGTCAAGAAAAATTAAGAACCGCTACGTGGAATTTGTACGGATGGACCATTATCTTTCCATGATACAGGAGCTGAGTAATGATATGACGGTTACCAAGTATTCCACTCATCTTGTTTATTTAACAAGCGCTAATAATCCTAAAGAGATTGAACATAAAATCATTTACTCTATATTAAACCGCAAACCCAAAAGAGCGGATATCTATTGGTTTGTTCATGTAGATACTTTGGATGACCCATATACATCAGAGTATGAAGTCCAGACAATAATACCGAATGAAGTGATTAGGGTGGAATTCCGTTTGGGTTTCCGTATGCAGCCCAGGATAAACTTAATGTTCCGCAAAGTGGTGGAAGAAATGGTACAGAATAAAGAAGTAAATATTACCAGCCGCTACGAAAGTTTGCAGCGCAATAATGTGGTGGGTGATTTTCAGTTTGTGGTGCTGGAAAAATACTTAAGCCAGGATAATGAACTGCCCTTCTGGGAAAGAGTGGTGATGAGGATTTACTTTTTATTAAAAAAATGGAGTCTTAGTGAAGAAAGAGGTTTTGGTTTAGACCAGAGCAATGTACTAACTGAGAAATTCCCGCTGGTGGTGGCGCCTGTTGCCAGTATTAAACTGAAACGTTTATACACCGAGGAGGATTGATGAGTTTTTAAGATCTGAGTGTTAAGTTGGTAATGCAGCTTTAAGCATTTTATTTATGCTACAAATTTCTCCCAAAGAATTAAAGGACAAACTATCTGCCAACACTGAGATTTTTTTGCTGGATGTAAGAGAGCGGGTTGAACATGAAGCTTTCAATATTGGAGGAAAGCTTATTCCTCTTGCAGAAATCATGGCAAAAGCCGGTGATATTCCCAGGAACAAAACAGTTGTAGTGTATTGCAAAATGGGTATCCGCAGCCAA
>JBLMVP010000355.1:0-5027 GCA_050256755.1 Sphingobacteriales bacterium
CTAAAACAAAAGCTGTATTGAAATTACCCAAAGGAGAATTTTATACAAGAGTGGAAACAGCCCGTGGTGAGTTAGGAGTATATATAGTGAGTGAAGGAGGAACAACACCTTACCGTATTAAATTCCGTTCACCGGGATTTTCTAATCTTTCTGCACTCAATCATATGGTGAAGGGAGGAAAGATCGGTGATTTGATCGCAGCCATGGGGACTTTGGATTTGGTGATACCGGATATTGACAGATAATGTTAAATGATAAATATTGAATGCTAAATGAAAATCAATTCAACATTTAACATTCAGCGTTCAAAATAAAAAAATGTGGAGCTTTAGTAAAATAGCAAACGTTATTCATCAGTGGCTGAATGAAACATTCAATTCAACCCTTGCAACTATTATTGAAATGATAATTGCCGGTGTATGTGTAATTGGTTTGTTTGCTTTGTTAGGATTAGTACTGGTGATAATGGAAAGAAAAGTTTCTGCATGGATGCAAATCCGTTTGGGCCCCAATCGTGTTGGACCGAAAGGTTTGCTGCAGTCATTAGCTGATACGTTAAAATTATTAGTAAAAGAAGGTATGACTCCCGGGGGAGCAGATAAATTCTTATTCAATCTGGCTCCTTTCGTTGCTATGATTGTAGCCATGTTATTGATGGCTCCTATTGCCTTTGCGAAAGATTTTCAGCTATGGGATTTAAATATTGGCGTGTTATATGTATCGGCTATCTCATCTTTGTCTGTCATTGGTATTTTAATGGCTGGTTGGGCAAGTAATAATAAATATTCTTTGCTTGGTGCCATGCGCAGTGGTGCGCAGATTGTGAGTTATGAATTATCAGCCGGCTTGTCTGTTCTTGCCGTCATTGTATTAACCGGAAGTTTGCAGGTATCAGATATTATTCAGTCGCAGGCAAATGGATGGTGGATTTTTAAAGGGCATATTCCTGTTATCATTGCTTTTATTACATTCATCATTGCCGTAACAGCCGAAACAAACCGTGCTCCATTTGATTTAGCCGAAGCTGAATCAGAATTAACCGCCGGTTTTCATACGGAGTATTCAGGAATGAAATTCGCTTTATTCTTTTTGGCAGAATATGTGAATGTGTTTATTGTTTGTGCTATTGGCGCCACTTTATTTTTAGGTGGATGGATGCCTTTTCATATTGGTAACTGGACTGGTTTTAATCAGGTGATGGATTATATTCCATCCAGTATCTGGTTCTTTGGAAAAACGTTTTTCTTAATATTTCTCATCATGTGGTTTCGCTGGACATTTCCCCGTTTGCGGATTGACCAGTTATTGAATTTGGAATGGAAATATTTATTACCCATCAGTATGCTTAACCTGCTGCTGGTAACATTGATGGCAATATTGGGATGGCATTTTTAATGCTGTTAGCCAATTGCTGTCAGCAAATAGATTTATTATGTTTTTAAAAGACTACATAAAAGATGTTTGGGGTGCGGTAAAATCGCTGGCTACCGGTATGAGGCGAACAGGTTATTATTTTACGCATCACAAAGAAATCATCACCCAACAATATCCTGACAACAGGGAAACATTGAATTTGCCGGAAAGATTTAAGGGAGAAGTGGTGATGCCGCATAACGAAAACAATGAACACCGTTGTACCGGTTGTACTGCCTGTGAACTAGCCTGTCCCAATGGAACCATTAAAGTGGTAACCAAATTTGATATTATGCCAGATGGCAAAAAGAAAAAAGCAATTGATAAGTTAGTATATCATTTAGAACTATGTACCATGTGTAATCTTTGCATTGAAGCTTGTCCTTCAGATGCTATTAAAATGGCACAAACATTTGAACATAGTGTGTTTGACAGGAGCCAGCTGACAAAAGTTTTAAATGCACCCGGTTCAAAGATTATGGAAGGAGTAGAATAAAAAAAAGTTAATCTTATAAATAAAACCAAACAGTGACTGCAGCTCAAATTATATTTTACATTATTGCCGCCTTTATACTCAGCACAGGTATTCTTGCAGTAACTACACGTAAAATTTTCCGCTCAGCAATATGGTTGTTGTTTTCTTTAGTTGGAATCGCTTCATTGTTTTTTTGGATGGAAGTTGAATTTCTTGCCGCAGTTCAAATTGTAGTGTATGTGGGGGGTATTGTAGTGCTGATTATTTTTTCAATTTTTCTTACACAGCAATCCGGCAGGGAAATGGCAAAGCCGCCTCTTAAAAGGGTTATTGCCGCTTCATTAGCCGTATTATCCGGCTTGGGCTTTACCAGCCTCTTGATTTATAAAACCAATTTTGTTCATACTGATAAACCATTTGATTTAACTGTTCAGAGGATAGGTGAGCAGATGTTAAGTACCGGCCAAAATGGTTATGCTTTACCTTTTGAAGCAGTAAGTATTTTATTACTGGCTGCTATGATAGGCTGTATAGTGATTGCCTTAAAATCAAAACCCGAAGAAAAATGAACAGCATTCCAATAAGCAATATATTATTTGTAAGCACAGGCCTCTTCTTCATTGGTATGTATGGATTATTTACCCGAAGGAATATGATAACGATGCTGATGGCTATTGAATTAATACTAAACAGTGTGAATATCAACTTTGTGGCGTTTAATAAATATTTATATCCTGCTAAATTAGAGGGACTTTTCTTCACCATATTCATCATCACGATTGCAGCTGCCGAAGCAGCGGTTGCTATTGCGATTATTATTAACCTTTACCGCAGTCATAAATCAATTGATGTGGAAGATGCTGCCGAAATGAAATATTAGTATGGGTAATTATAGTTACATATCACTTATTCCTTTGTTGCCACTGGCAGGTTTTGTGTTATTGGGTTTATTTGGAAGAAAATACCTGAAACAATCATCAGGAATTATTGGCACAGGTTTATTACTGGTTTCGGCTTTACTGGCTATTTATACTGCTTATCATTATTTTTTAGTTGATGGAAGAACAAATGGCATTTATCAAACCGTCATTCCCATAAAATATACCTGGCTGAGTTTTTCTAAAAACGTAAGCATTGACATGGGTATCATTCTCGATCCCATATCTGTGATGATGATGGTAGTAGTAACTTTTGTTTCACTGATGGTGCACATCTTCAGCCTTGGATATATGAAAGGGGAAGAAAGATTTGCTACTTATTATGCATTTCTCGGTTTATTCACTTTCTCCATGCTGGGATTAGTTGTTTCATCCAATTTATTCCAGATATATATTTTCTGGGAACTGGTGGGTGTATCTTCTTATTTGCTGATTGGATACTATTTTGATAAACCATCAGCTGTGGCTGCTTCTAAAAAAGCATTTATTGTTACCCGTTTTGCAGATCTAGGTTTCCTTATCGGTATTTTAATTCTTGCTTTTTATGGTGAAACATTAGACTTCACCACGCTTATCCAAAGATTAACACAAGAACAATCTTCACAATATATTGCAATTACCACTGCTTCGTTTATTGGTGTAACTGCGCTAACCTGGGCATTAACATTAGTGTTCATTGGTGGTGCAGGTAAAAGTGCTATGTTTCCTTTGCACATTTGGTTACCTGATGCAATGGAAGGCCCTACTCCTGTCTCTGCTTTGATACATGCAGCAACCATGGTGGTTGCAGGTGTTTATCTCGTAGCAAGATTATTCCCATTATTCAATATCAATCATGCTGCATTAACGGTTGTAACATATATTGGAGCTTTTTCTGCATTACTGGCAGCAATTATTGCCTGTACACAAACAGATATTAAAAGAGTACTGGCTTACTCCACTATGTCGCAGATTGGTTATATGATGTTTGCTTTAGGAGTATCTGGTTATGATGGTGAAAATGGTTTGGGTTATACCGCTTCCATGTTCCATTTGTTTGCGCATGCATTCTTTAAGTCATTATTATTCCTTGGGGCAGGAGCCGTTATTCATTTGGTACACAGTAATGAAATGAAAGATATGGGTGGGCTAAGAAAATATATGCCTGTTACTCATATCACTTTTTTGATAGCTTGCTTGGCAATAGTCGGTATTCCTCCCTTTGCCGGATTTTTTAGTAAAGAAGAAATATTACTCGCAGCATTTAATTCCAATAAAATTGTTTTTGCAGTGGCTTTGCTTACCTCTGGACTAACTGCCTTTTATATGTTCCGTTTATATTTCTCTATCTTTTGGAAAAAATCAAAAGAAATGCATGACTCACACGGCGAAGCAACCTTCTCCATGAAACTTTCCTTAATTATCCTTGGCATTTGCACACTGGTTGCTGGTTTTATTCCTTTTGGTGAATTTGTTTCTCCCGATGGCAGTATATTAGAATCACATTTTCATCTTAACTTTTCTATTGCTCCTGTGGCATTTGGCATTACGGGTATTTTACTGGCAATGTGGCTCTATAAAAACGAAAATAATAAACCCCGGCAATTGGCAATTGCTTTAGGTGGATTATATAAAGTTGCTCACAATAAGTTTTATATTGATGAAATATATCTCTTCATTACAAAGAAAATTATTTTCAATTTCATTGGCCGTCCCGCTGCGTGGATTGACAGAAATATTGTAGACGGATTAATGAATGGAATCGCAGGAGCTACAGCAAAAATTTCTTTTTTTATAAAAGGTATACAATCGGGTAAAGTACAGAATTATGCTATCTACTTTTTTGGGGGCATCATAGCACTAACCATTGTATTTATTTATTTATGGAAATAACATGAATTTATCACTACTGATCATATTACCACTTATTACTTCACTGGCAATTTTGCTGGTAAAAGGATTGAAACAAGTAAGAACCGTAGCATTGCTTGGGACCGTTGCACAATTAGTACTTTGTCTTGTTTTATTGTATCTCTATCGCCAGGAAAGAAATACAGGTAATGCTGCAGCATTCTTATTTGAAAAAAATTACAGCTGGTTTGCTCCGCTTAATATTAATTACCATGTAGGGGTTGACGGAATTTCCATTGCCATGATATTGCTCACTGCTTTTGTTGTAATGGCGGGTGTATTGGTATCATGGAATATGGAGAAAATGAATA
>JBLMVP010000356.1:0-4460 GCA_050256755.1 Sphingobacteriales bacterium
TCATCCATTTTACTACCTGTTTCAATAAGGGCAGTTGCTAATATGGTTAAGGAACCACCATTCTCTATTTTACGCGCCGCACCAAAAAACTGCTTTGGTTTTTGCATAGCGTTTGCTTCCACACCTCCACTCAAAACTTTACCAGATGCCGGAGCTACGGTATTGTGTGCACGGGCCAAACGGGTAATAGAATCTAATAATATCATTACGTCGTGGCCACATTCAACCAAACGTTTTGCTTTAGCTAAGGCGATGTTTGAAACCTTTACATGTTTTTCTGCCGGTTCATCAAATGTTGAAGCAATAACTTCTGCTTTAACACTGCGTTCCATATCGGTAACCTCTTCCGGACGTTCATCAATTAACACTACCATTAGGTATACTTCAGGATGATTGGAAGCTATGGCGTTAGCCACTTCTTTCAGCAACATTGTTTTACCAACTTTTGGCTGGGCAACAATCAATCCACGCTGCCCCTTACCAATTGGTGTAAACAAATCCATTAACCTTGTTGAATAGTTATTAGATGTTGTATACAAATTCATTTTTTCATAAGGAAACAATGGTGTGAGATAATCAAATGGAACACGGTCGCGAACTTCATCGGGGCGTTTACCATTAATAGTGTCTACTTTCAGTAAAGCAAAATATTTTTCACCTTCTTTGGGTGGACGGACAGCACCAAATACAGTATCACCTGTTTTTAAGCCAAATAATTTTATCTGCGAAGGAGAAACATAAATATCATCAGGGGAAGATAAATAGTTATAATCACTGCTGCGTAGGAAACCATAACCATCGGGCATCATTTCCAAAACACCTTCGCCCATAATTACACCATCAAATTCTATATTGAAAGCTGTTTCCCTGCGTTGCGGATACTGCTGACGCTGAAAATTGATTGATTCCTGTGGTTGCTGAATTGTTTCAGATGGTGCAGTTTCTTCAACAACCGTTTCATTAGTTTCTTCAGCAGAGGGATCTTCGTCATCAGGCAATTCCAATGGCGGGGGCGCAGGTTTCTTTAAAATGGGCTTTTTGCCTTTTTCTAAAGGTGCAGCAGCTACGGGCTCTTCTTCTTTTTTCTTCTTAATTAAAGGAGCTTTTGAGGGTTTGGCCTCATTCATTACTTCTGCTTCTTCTGAGGAATTAACAGTAGTTGATTTTATAACACGTTTACGCTTTTTATCGTCGCCTCCGGTTTTTGATTCACTTGCCATAACAGCTTGTTTATCGAGGATCTTGTAAATCAACTCTTGTTTGTCTAATTTTTTTGCGCCTGTAAGTTTTAACTGCTCGGCTATATCCAGCAGTTCGGGAACGAGCATGTCGTTCAGTTGTAGGATGTCATACATAAATAACTATGAAGATTTTCTTAAGCAATACCAATCTTAATTCTCTGTAAAAATTTTGATTTGATTTATATCTTGAATGGAACTGACTAAAACTGATAAGCTTATGAGCAAGGAAAATGAACTAATCAGCCTGATTCCGTTGCAATAATACACCTAAAAGCTGAAAATCAAAAACTTTTTTGATCAAAGGGGGTCGTATGCTTATTGTACAAGATTTAACAATGATAGGTCTCTGTTAAAATTGCTAATGCTTTTTAGGAGGTTTGGACTATTTGGGACAAAGCTTCGTCGGTAAAGAATCCCAGTTGGCCAGTAATTATTAGGTTGGGGAAACTCATTAATCGCATAATTACATCGTTCTGTATTACCTGTCCGCTTAAATTATGGAAAAACAGTTGTTCCTCCTGTTTCATGATTGTAAGATTTTCGTCGTTTATAATGTAATTGGTTTTTTCAGTTAGAGGAAATAAGACAGGAACATGAACATCGGTAATATTTTTTAGGAATGCAAGATTTATATTGTATTACCCTGCACAGTGCAAGGCAATTAAACGAATTCGCTGTTTGGCTAATTGAGGTAAAACCTGTTGAGTTAATTTATCGTTTATAAAAACACATACGGCCTGGCATCCGGTTGTGAGATTGATTGTTTATTGATCTAAGCAGCTTCAAAAAAGCCAAATTGTGTTTGATTATTGTATTTGTTGAAATACTCTTTATCGTATAAATGAACGTAGAAGAAGGCGATTTTCAAAGATTGAAATTAATTTATTTAACCTCATAAAATCTTTTACCCGTCAGGATTTGATGATATCTTTGCCGCTCGAAAATTTAAGCTATGTTTAATACAAGAGTGAAAGTGAAAGCCTTACTGGCACAGGAACCAATGAGCCAGGAAGTAACAGTTATGGGATGGGTACGCACCTTTCGTAATAACCAGTTTATAGCTTTAAATGATGGAAGTACGGGCAACAACCTTCAGGTGGTAGCGGAGCTGGGCAAGTTTGATGATGAATTACTAAAGCGTATAACCACGGGGGCTTCTTTAAAAGTAAAGGGTATCGTTGTTCCTTCTTTGGGAAAAGGGCAAAAAATGGATTTGAAAGCAGAATCAATTGAAGTGCTTGGAGATTGTGATGCAGAAAAGTTTCCGCTTCAGCCTAAAAAACATAGTTTGGAATTTTTAAGGGAGATTGCGCACCTGCGTTTTCGCACCAATACATTCAGTGCGGTTTTTCGTGTTCGTCATACACTGGCATTTGGTATTCATAAATTTTTCAATGAAAAAGGATTTGTTTACCTGCATACACCCATTATCACCGCCAGCGATGCAGAAGGTGCTGGTGAAATGTTTCGTGTAACCACTTTACCATTTGATAATCCTCCAAGAAATGAAGACGGCAGCATTAATTTTAAAGAAGACTTCTTTGGTCGTTCTACCAACTTAACTGTAAGTGGACAACTGGAAGGGGAATTAGGTGCGATGTCGTTCAGTGATATTTATACTTTCGGACCTACATTCCGTGCCGAGAATTCCAATACAACACGCCACCTTGCTGAGTTCTGGATGATTGAACCTGAGATGGCTTTTTCTGATTTAGAAGATAATATGAATCTTGCAGAAGAATTTATCAAGTACATTATCAAATATGCGATTGATAACAGCAAGGAAGATTTAGAATTTTTAGCACAACGATTGGATGAAGAAGAAAAACAAAAACCACAAAACGAAAGAAGTGAAATGGGGTTGATGGAGAAATTAGAATTTGTGTTAAATAATAATTTTGAAAGAATTACATATACTGAAGCCATTGATATTTTATTACAATCTCCTGCCTATAAAAAGAAAAAGTTTCAATACGATGTTAAGTGGGGAATTGATATGCAAAGTGAGCATGAAAGATATCTGGTAGAAAAACATTTTAAAAAACCGGTCATTGTTACCAATTATCCCAAAGACATCAAGGCATTTTATATGCGTCAAAATGATGATGGAAAAACGGTGGCGGCAATGGATATTCTGGCTCCGGGAATTGGAGAAATTGTAGGAGGCTCACAAAGGGAAGAGCGGTTGACCAAACTGGAAGAAAGAATGGACCAAATGCATGTTTCAAGAGAAGAACTTTGGTGGTACTTAGATACCAGGCGCTATGGGGCTGTTCCCCACGCTGGGTTTGGGCTGGGATTTGAAAGAATGGTGCAATTTGTGACGGGAATGGGCAATATTAGGGACGTTATAGCGTTTCCAAGAACACCGAAGAATGCTGAATTTTAGGCAGCAAATCTTTGGTTGAAGGCATCTAATCCAAAACAATTTTTATGAAAAACACAGCCTGCTTATTGATTATTTTAATTGCCCTGGGAACAACTTTTTCATGTAAAAAGAAAAAGGACACGATTCCGGCTACCACACCAGCCAATTATCAGCCAATATCTGCAGGCTCTACATGGACTTATGCTTCCACGTCCAATTCTGTAACCAGCAATTATACTTTAACGGCCACAGCAAATGACTCAACCATTGACGGCAAAGCGTATAAGATTTTTATTAACTCAAGCGGACCTAATGAATATTATTATAAAACCGGCAATGACTACTATCGTTACTCCTACTTTGAAGCACTTAGCCAGTCATTAAACCTGCTTTATTTAAAAGATAACCTTAGTGTTGGCCAAAGCTGGACACAAAATAAAAATGCCACTATTAATGGCGTATCGGGTACAGCTATCTTAGAATGTGTGGTTGCTGAAAAGGGCATTACTTATCCTGTAAATGGAAAAACATTTACGAATGTTATGCACATCAAAATTAATCCAACATTTTCTGTAAACGGAATAATACTCACCAACAATAAAGCAGATATTCATTATTATTTTGCCGATAATGTTGGCTTTATTTATAGTTCAACAGATCTGTCTGTTGCTATTCCCTTTTCACCTGCGTATAATTATGTTGGAGAGGTTAAGCTGACTGCTTATAACATCAAATAATTATTTTTCATGAATGCACAGCAGAGGTATATGTGTATGATATACCAACTGTCTCGTATGTGTTCCTTTGAAAAGTTTTTCAAAAAAACTGTGTTTTTTGGGAAGAGTAATCAA
>JBLMVP010000357.1:0-5386 GCA_050256755.1 Sphingobacteriales bacterium
TTCCTGTTTATTAAATCTGTAGCGGCCGGTAAAAAGGGATACGTTTTTTGTTTTACCTCAAAACTGGAATATATCAACTCAAAAGAAATTGCAGAAACTGATAAGGATCCCAATTACAGGCGGTATTGCGAGGTAAACAAGAATATGAATTTTAAAATTGTTGAGGAAAAGAAAGTTGGTGATCATTTTGATATAAAAGAAGATAATTTTTTCCTTGATAACAGCGGGCAATTCCGCACAGCAGTTATTTTAAGCAATAAAGATCTGAGTGATGTGGTACCAACTAATCCAATTGATACCTTACCCAGAAAAAATAAATATTCAGCTGATTATGCACAGGATAAGAAAAATATAGTTTCTGTGCGGGATGGAGCCACAGCAAAAGATTTTTTCTTCTTTATTCATTTCAGTAAACAGAATGGCGATTGTACGGGTGAGTTAAAAGGCAAAGCAGAATTTGTTGCTGCTAACAAAGCCGTATACACAGATAAAACAGGTCCCTGTAAAATTATTTTTATATTTTCTGCCAAAAACGTAAGTATCCGCGAAGAGGGATGTGGTTCCTACCGTGGCATTACCTGCTTTTTTGAAGGAACTTATCTAAAGAAAAAAGAACCTGTTAAGCCAAAGGTTAGTAAGAAGAAGAAAGGGAAGTAGGATTTAATTCAAAGTAAATGGCATGCATAAAGTATATAGCGTACCGGAAACAAATAACAGGTAATAAACAAATTTGATTTAACAGTAACAAATTATGTCATCAAGAATTAATATCAGTTCCGGTTCTCCATGGGAAGATATTGTTGGTTATTCCCGTGCCGTTAAAATCGGGAATATAATTGAAGTGGCAGGTACAACTGCCATGGATGGAGATAACCTAATCGGGAAAGACAATTTATATGCCCAGACAAAATATATTTTTCAAAAAATAGAAAAGGCTTTACAGGAAGTGGGCGCCTCTTTAAGCGATGTAGTTCGTACAAGAATGTTTGTAACAGATATTTCAAAATGGGAAGAAGCAGGAAGGGCTCATGGCGAATTTTTCAAGACAATAAAACCTGTTGCAACTATGGTACAAGTAAGTAAACTTATAAATGATGATTTGCTGATAGAGATAGAAGTTACTGCAATCGTTAGTTCAATAAAATAACCTCTCTTGCTATCAACTGTAAGTATTAATGTTGATAATGTGGTATCTGCAATCCCGCACATTTTCAAATTTTACCGTTATATTGCGCCCCGTTTAGCAAATTATTACGACTGCTTATGAGTTTCAAAAATTATAAAGTCCCCTATGCTGTAGATGAGAAGTACAGTAAAAAAGCTGCCTATTTTTCTATGGAATTTGCTGTTCACCAACCTTTAAAAATATACAGCGGAGGTTTGGGGTTTTTAGCCGGTTCTCATTTGCGAAGTGCCTACGAATTAAGACAGAACATGGTTGGTATTGGTATCCTGTGGAAATATGGTTATTACGACCAGGCCCGTAACCAGGATCAAACCCTGCAGGTTCAGTGGAATGAAAAAATCTATAGTTTTTTAGAAGATACACAAATCAAATTCCAGATAACTATCCATGACCACCCGGTTTGGGTAAAAGTCTGGTATCTAAATCCCGAAACTTTTAAATCAGCTCCACTCTTTTTGCTGAGTACAGATTTGCCGGAGAACGATTACGTATCTCAAACCATCACTCACCGTTTATATGATGCCAACGTAGCAACAAAAGTGGCACAGTTTATTTTATTAGGTGTTGGAGGCGCCAAATTAATTGATGAATTGCATTTCAATCCGGAAGTATATCATTTAAATGAAGCGCATGGTGTTTCGGCTGCTTTCTACCTGTACAAGAAATTAGGCAGTGTGGAAGAAGTAAAAAAACGTTTGGTATTTACTACACATACACCTGAAGAAGCAGGTAATGAAAAACATGATATTCATTTGTGTGAGAAGATGAGTTATTTCTGCGGTGTGCCCCTGGATGATGTGAGAGAAATAACAGGTATGGAAGGCGACCAGTTTAATCATTCACTGGCTGCTTTACGTTTTGCAAGATTAGCTAACGGTGTTTCACAATTGCATGGTGAGGTGTCAAGACAATTGTGGAGCAAGTATGATAATATCGCTCCTATAAAAGCTATTACCAATGCACAAAACTGGCGTTACTGGGCGGACAAGCAGATGTATTTTGCCATGGATGAACAGAACGATGAACGCTTTGAGGACAGGAAACGCTATTTGAAACGCAGGGCTTTTGATCTTGTGGCTGATCAAACAGGAAAACTATTTGATCCCAATATTTTAACCATTGTCTGGGCACGTCGTTTTGCCGGGTATAAAAGAGCTGAATTAATTACCCGCGATGAAAAACGTTTTAATGCGTTAATGCATAATAAAAAATATCCTGTGCAGTTAATTTGGGCGGGTAAACCTTACCCGGTTGATTATCCTGCTATCAGTGATTTTAATAACCTGGTACATTTAAGCAAGCAATACAAAAACATGGCCGTATGTATCGGGTATGAACTGGCTTTAAGTAAGAGATTAAAGCAGGCGTCTGATATATGGTTGAATAATCCCCGTGTACCACGTGAAGCCAGCGGAACAAGTGGAATGACGGCTGCTATGAATGGAGCTGTTAACTTCAGCACATTTGATGGATGGATTTGTGAATTTATTAATCATGGCAACAACGGATTTGTTGTTCCGGCAGTTGATTACAGTGCAATGAGTGTGCAGGACCAGGATCAATATGATTTAGATCAGATGTATGATATACTGGAAAATCAGGTACTTCCTATGTATTATGAACGTTATGATGTTTGGCGCCAGATTATGAAAAATGGAATGCGTGATGTACGTTTTCATTTTGATGCCGGCCGCATGGCGAATGAATATTATGAATTAATGTATAACGGATAATTAACACATTTTTTGATATATAAAACCGTTCCGCTTTAGCGGTACGGTTTTTTTATTTGACTTTACTTTTACATTTGCAGGATGGAATACAGTAAAATGGTAGAAATAAGATGGGCTGACCTTGATCCTAATTTTCATGTGCTGCATTCAAAGTATTACGACTTTGGTGCTTATGTACGTATGAGTTTTTTAACGGAAAACGGAATTACGCCAGAAGCCTTGAGTAAATTTAATATCGGGCCTATTATATTCAGGGAGGAATGTATTTTCAGAAGAGAGATAAAGTTTAAGGATGCTGTTAAAATAACATTGGTATTAGCCAAAGCAAGGAAAGATGTATCCAGGTGGACGATGAAACACGAGATTTTTTTAAATGATCATACTGTAGCTGCACAAATTACATTAGATGGTGCATGGATGGATACTGCAATCCGCAAATTAGCTACGCCACCTGAAGCATTTATTGAATCATTTAATGCATTACCCAAATCGCATGATTTTGAATGGATATAAAAAAGTCTCTGGTAAAGCAGTTACGCCATTCTCAGACTAAACTTACTAATGGTTTACTGCTTCACAAGTAGTTTTAAGCCTGGCTAAGCCATTTTCTAAAACGGGTCCGTAAATCTTATCGAGCAGGATGCCTTTGAGTTTTGACCATGGATACCATTTCAGTGCAACTTTAATTTTCCATTCAACTAAAACAAAACCCGCAGAGGAGTCTTTGTGTAGTTTAATAGAGCCGGGGGATAAATTATAACCACTTAATTCGTTTTCGGTAATTATTTCTTCAGCAGTAATTTCTTTAATACTGATTTTACCTTTTTTAGAAACATCTTTTTTTACATTCCATGCATATGATGAGCCAATGATGCCGGGAACTGCATTTGTTTTTATATCAAACAAACTATCGGCGCCTGACCATGGCATCCATTTGCCCCAGTTGTTTACATCACTGATAGTTGCATATATTTTTTCAGCAGGAGCATTTATTTCCACCACTCTTGATACCCTAACTGCAGAAGGAATAAAAAAAGAGAACAATATAAATAGTAAGGCCAGGAAGACTAAACTGGTCAAAAACATTTTCGCATACCGCATGAAAAAAATTTGCAGCAAAACTAAGCTATCAGTCCCAACGAAATACTTTGGCGGCAATAATAAACATGATGACACACCATGCCAGCAGGATTACCACTTCGCCGCCAACCTGCCATATATGCAACCCTTCAAAAGAAACTTTGCGCATGGCATCGTTAAGAGCAGTAAGCGGTAAATATTTGATGATGCTTTGCATACCTGTTGGTAAAGCAGTTTTTGGAAAAAATGTTCCTGACAGGAAATATTGAGGAAACATAAACAGGTTGGCATAGATAGGAATTACATTTTGATTTTTGGCCACACTGCTGATGATAAAACCAAAGCCCATAAATACAACCAAGCCAAGAAAACTCAGCACGAGTAATTCAGCAAATGTTACCCAGCCATTAGCAAGGGTGAACTGGTAAAAAAGTTTTCCAAATAAAATAAGTACTACTGCGGTGGCTAATTGAAAAATGATACGGGCAATACTTTCTCCGGCAACTATATAAGCTTTCCTGATTGGAGTTGAGTACATTCTTTTCAATACTAATGTCTCTCTTAATGAGAAAAAAACAAAAGCAACCCCGAATACTGCTGCGCCAATTAAAGAGAAACCCAGCATACCCGGTAAATAAAAATCAATGAGTTTGTATTTGCGTCCCGGAATTTCTTCTGTAGATAATGTTGCGAGGCTTTTAGTTCCCGGGTTTGTTTGCTGGTTGATGGAACTGATTACATCTCTCAAGATGGTTTTCAGAACCGGTATATCTCTCTGGCTGGCTGAACTGTTTTTTATATGAACATCATATTGTGAGTTCGTAACTGAATCGTCGATTTTGCTTACGGTAATTAACGCTGTAATCCTTCCTTTTTTAAGCCGGTCCTGCAAATCATTTTCATCACTCTTAATAATATTCAGTACCGGGATGTTTTTTATAGCCTGGTATAAGACATTGGCAGAATCCGATTTTGCATCAAACGCTACATCTAATGAAATTCCTTTGCTCCCGCTTAATGCTCCGAAAATTACAATCAGCACAATAGGGAAAAATAAACTGAAGAAAACGGACTGTGGGCTTTTGAAAATAGCCTTTGTGCTGGCTTTTACAATGGCCCACATGGCCGTCCACTGGCTGTATTGCTTACTCATAAGTGTAAATGAAGCAGCAAATCTATCGGATAATTCAGCTGTTGCAAAAACAAATATGTTATTAAAATGATTTTTATGCATCTTGCCGCCAGATAGTATGATATATGGCTAAACTGGTTTTATTAATTGGCGGGAATTTGGGAGACAGGAAAAAAAATCTTACTGTGGCCCAAAAAAATATTGAAAAGAAAATAGGGAAGGCACTGCGTAAATCTTCGTTGTATGAAACTGCGG
>JBLMVP010000358.1:0-3202 GCA_050256755.1 Sphingobacteriales bacterium
GCAGAAGAATCTTACCGTGACCATTCCAATTTCCTCAAAACCCGTAAATACTACGCTTCTCTTTTTAATATTGATCCCACTGATTATAAAGCATGGGCTTATGGTTTAAAGAAAGCAGGCTACGCTACTAATCCTCAGTATGCACAGCAACTCATAAACTATATTGAAACCTATAACCTGCAGCAATATTCTTTAATTGCGATGGGAAAAATTTCCAGGGACCAGGAAGTATTTGCCAAAAATGATAATCCTGTTGTGCACGTTGAAGAATCCAAAACGGTAACTGAAACCGGCAAGAAAGAAACCATTACTATTATTGATAATGCACCGGGAGTTACATTAACGGAAGAAAAACCAAAACCCCTTTCTAAAAAAGA
The DNA here is from genome assembly GCA_050256755.1 of Sphingobacteriales bacterium. GTDB lineage: Bacteria > Bacteroidota > Bacteroidia > Chitinophagales > Chitinophagaceae > AWTP1-9. The sequence continues at coordinate 378 of JBLMVP010000358.1, forward strand.
ATCAGCCAGTATAAATTCATCCAAAGAAACAATTGCGAATGTAAATACGGCTGTACAAAAGAAAGAAGAACCTGTTGCAAATATTCAGCCATCAGCAAAGAAAGAAACAGTAGTTTATCCTCAGGGAGAATTTAAAATTAATGAAACAAAAGTTGTGTTCGCTGTTAAAGGAACTTCATTGCTGGCTATTTCAGAACAAAATAAAATCCCTTTATCTTATTTAATTGATTTTAATGATTTGAAAAATACAGATGTTATTGAAAGTGATCAGTTGATTTATCTTCAGCGTAAACGCCGCCAGGGTGCTGCTGAAACTCATTTGGTAAAGCCTGATGAAAACTTGTATGATATTGCACAGGTGGAAGGAATAAGACTGGAAGCATTACTTCAGTATAATTTACTTTCTAACCCTTCTCAACAGCCAGTGGAAGGAGAGATGCTGAATTTGCAGGGTATGGCAACACAAATGCCTAAATTAAAAACAACCGCTGCTAATAATATTTCTGCGAATGCTGTATCTTCATCAAAGGGGCAGAGTGTACATGTGGTAGAGCCGAAAGAAACTATTTACAGTATTTCAAGAAAATATAATGTGCCTGTTAATCAGCTAATGGATTGGAACAAACTGAAAGGGTATGATGTAAAAATTGGACAGGAATTAATCATTGACAAATAACAACTAATGACTACAACTACCATCAGGGTTCACAACAAATATTTCAGACCATATATTCCGGCGACAGATGTTGATAAGGAAATAAAAAGGATTGCTGCTTGTTTAAATAATGATTATGCAGGCCGGAAACCACTGTTTATAGCCATTCTCAATGGATCTTTCATGTTTGCATCGGATATATTCAAGCATCTTACTATTGATGCTGAAATATGTTTTATAAAATTGGCTTCCTATAAAGGGACCAAATCAAGCGGACAGGTAGTTACTGCCATTGGACTGGATATGGATTTGTTTGGCCGTGATATAGTAATACTGGAAGATATTATTGATACAGGAAAAACACTTTCTACTTTTATTCCTCAATTACTGCATCAGCAGCCACATTCCTTAAAAATTTGTGCTATGCTGCATAAACCAGAGGCTACTGAATATCCCGTTACCATAGATTATCTTGGTTTTACTGTTCCTAATAAATTTTTGTTAGGTTATGGATTAGATTATGATGGATTGGGAAGGAACCTTCCATCAATTTACCAGTTGGTTGAAGAATAATTCTTAAACTGTTGGATACTGAAAAGCCTCACAAGTTGAAATCCTGTGAGGCTTTTGATTTTTTAATTTTTAATTGTATTATTTCACTTTCACTCTTACTCCTTCACTGTGTGCACTAAACTCCGGAGCATACATGCACTGTATGGTTGTAACTCCATTACTGAAATTGCCATTATGTGTTACGAATAAAGGATATTCAAAAACATAACTGCCTTTGCTCAGCCAGTTAAAAAAGAAACTGGTGGAAGCATCTTTGGTGGTTTCGTAATACCCCAGGCCTCCCTGCCATTTATATTCGCTTAATACATTTACCGGTTCCATACAGGCTGCCCGCATATCTTTCATATGTACATATTCCATATCACGGTCAACACGCAGTTCTATTCTTACTTTTACTTTATCACCAATTTTTATTTCATCACCATCATTGATGGGTTGTAATACAGGACCTTTATCAGTATTTTTTTCAACAAACAATTTCTTGTTTAGTTTTAATGGAGTTTCAGTCCCGCCAGCTGGCGGGATAATTTTATCCAAATCTTCAAAGTATTGCCAGTAAACTCCGCCCCAGCTAGTTGTTGTGTTTGCTGATTTAGGGGTTAAAGGATTGCTTACAGTTACACGGATATTCCCCATGTTATTTTTCACTTCTTTACCTTCTATTCTTTCTTTAAAATATCCGGTACCGGCTTCTGTTTTAGATGTTGTATTGGAAATTGTTTTATCACCTGGTTGAATGGTAACAACAGGTTCTTCGCTTAACCAGTCTGTGCTTTTTAACAATAAAGCATAACAGGCTTCGGCAGTAGCTTTGGTGGTTTTCCAGTTTTGTGTTTGTTTTTGTTTAAGCAACCAGGTTTTTAAATCATCCGCTGTTTTATCATCTTTACCCACTTCACTGAATGCTTCAATTAATAAAGCCTGTGTTTCTATTGGTGCCTGGTGCCAGTAATAGCCTCCGCTCATATCTTTAAAATACATTCCCATTTCTTCATTTACTATGGAATTGTCTTTTATAGATGCCAAAATAAAAGCCGGAGTTTTATTATCTCCTGTACGGAAAAGAGAAAGCGCTGTCATTCCCTGTGCGTAGCGGTTTTGTTGTAACCAGTATTGCTGTGATTGTTTTCGGTAGTAATCGTATGCTTTCTGGGTAGTGGTAGCAATTTTATAGTCAGGGAAAAAACTCCGCATGTATAACCATTGTGTTTGCAGGTAGCTGATGTTTTGCTGTTTCAGCTTTATTTTATACTTAATTAAATAATCATAATCTTCTTTAAGCTTTCTATCCAAATAAGGAATGGCGGTTTTTAAAATAGATTTTATTTTTTCTGAAGTAGAGGCAGGAACAGCATTCAGCTTTTGCAAATGACCAATACCGGTTACAATGTATTGGGTGATGTAACGGTCATCCGGTCCGCCTTTAAACCATACAAAACCTCCATTGGGACTTTGCATTTCTTTCAGCTTGTTTAAAGAAGACGCTGATTCTTTGCTTAGCTTTACCATATCAAACAACAGGGCAATATTTTTCTTTTGCTGTTCTTCATTCTTTGCTTCCAGTACCCAGGGAGTTTCCTGTAATAAGACAGATTTT
>JBLMVP010000359.1:0-2830 GCA_050256755.1 Sphingobacteriales bacterium
AGAAGGATTGCATATTGTTGAATTTACCGTGGCGCCAATGATTCAACAGGGGCAGGGGAAGGGTTTTCACGAATGGTTTATAGAATTTGAAAATGCTCCAAAAGATTTAAATGCTTTTGCACTAAAGGTGGACAATAATCTCAGACAAAAGAATATTTATTATGATGATTTAATAACAGGTAATATCTTACAAACATTGCATATTCGGCCCATGCAGAAAAATGGGTTTATTAATTATATGAAATCAGTTGGTAAACTCGGCGGACAAAATAAAGTACCAAGACTCGGCAATGACCGCACAATTGCAGATGAACTTTACAGTTATGTTATAAATTAATTACATTGTGGTTGTCTTTATTTTAACGGGAAATAATAAAAGCTACTTTAGGAGTTGAGGTTTATGAAAAAACGAATTGCCATATTTGGATCAACCGGTTCTATTGGAACACAGGCATTGGATGTCATCGAAGCCAATTCTGATAGATTTGAAGTAGAAATCCTTACTGCGCATAATAATGATGAATTATTAATTCAGCAGGCATTAAAATTTAACCCCAATGCTGTAGTCATTGTGGATGAAAAAAAATACCTCAAGGTAAAAGAAGCGCTTTCGTCTACAGGAATAAAAGTATTTGCCGGTGAAAAAGCTTTGGAAGAAGTAGCTGCATTTGATACTTATGATTTAATGCTGGCAGCAATAGTTGGCTTTGCCGGATTAAAACCAACACTACAGGCAATAGAAAATGGTAAAACTGTTGCTCTCGCTAATAAAGAAACTTTGGTAGTGGCAGGGGATGTGGTTATGAGGAAAGCAGTGGAGAAAAAAGTTCCGGTTATTCCTGTTGACTCAGAACACTCGGCCATTTTTCAATGCCTCGTTGGTGAAACAAGGAACCGTATCGAAAAAATAATTCTTACTGCTTCAGGCGGGCCATTTTTGGGCCGAAAACCTAATTATCTGGTTAATGTAAAAAGGGAGCATGCACTTCAGCATCCCAACTGGAGCATGGGTACTAAAATCACAATTGATTCTGCAACCTTAATGAATAAGGGTTTGGAGATGATAGAAGCTAAATGGCTTTTTAATCTTAGCCCCGAACAATTACAGGTGGTCATCCATCCCCAAAGTATTATACATAGTATGGTGCAGTTTGAAGATGGAAGTATTAAAGCACAGATGGGATTACCTGATATGAAATTACCTATACAATATGCATTGGCATTTCCCCAGCGTATACCAAATAATTTTCCAAGATTTGATTTTGCCAAATCTTCACAACTAACTTTTGAAGCACCGGATACAAAAACATTCAGAAATCTGGCTTTAGCAACAGATGCACTTATTAAGGGAGGTAACTTACCCTGTATAATGAATGCTGCCAATGAATTAGCTGTATGGGCTTTTTTAAGAAACCGAATCGGTTTTCTTGATATGACCAATGTTATTGAACAAACTATGGATAAAGTAGCTTTTATAGAAAAACCTACTCTTGAAGAATACCTCGATAGTGATGGAGAGGCTCGTAATTTTGCCGCTTCCTTAATTCAACTTTAACATATGTAATAACTCTTGCCTCTTAAAATAGTTGACAGGCGGGGGAAGAATGTATTTTATTTAGCAGATATTTGCAACCCAAAAAGTAAAAGAATGACATTGTTAGCAATAGACTGGAGTGTAGTAGGAATAAAAGCAGGACAGCTTATTTTGTGTTTATCAATCCTGGTAATCCTTCATGAGCTTGGTCACTTTTTACCGGCAAAATGGTTTAAGTGCCGGGTTGAAAAATTTTATCTTTTTTTCGATCCATGGTTTTCTTTATTTAAAAAGAAGGTCGGAGAAACAGTTTATGGTATTGGCTGGCTTCCCCTGGGCGGTTATGTAAAAATTGCCGGGATGATTGATGAGAGTATGGATAAAGAACAAATGAAAGAACCTGCTAAACCTGATGAATTCAGAAGCAAACCAGCCTGGCAGCGTTTAATCATTATGATGGGGGGTGTTACAGTGAACCTCATTTTAGGATTCCTGATTTTTGCCATGATACTATGGACATGGGGCGAAGATTATGTTCCTGTTGAGAATTTAAAATATGGAATTTATGCTGATAGTTTGGGTAAAAGAATTGGCATACAGGATGGCGATAGAATAACTGCTGTGGATGGCAAAAAAGTTGAAAGGGTTGGTACGGTGGGTACAGAGATCATTATTAACCAGGCAAAACATGTTACTATTAATAGAAATGGAGAGCAGAAAGTGCTTGATATCCCTGAAGGATTCATTAAACAATTAATAAAAAATAAACTTGGCGGATTTACCTATGTTCGTTTCCCGCTAATTGTTGATTCTGTTTTGCCGGGTGCAAAAATTACCAATGGCTCTTTAATTAAAGGCGATAGATTAATTAACTATAATGGTACTCCAGTTACTTACTCTACTGATCTTCCCAAAGGAAATGAAATCAAAAATAAATCTGTTGTGTTTAAACTACTAAGAGACGAAAAAGATACAGTTTCTGCAGAAGTTTACTTTGATCAAAAAGGGGAGAGTAATATCGGATTTCTTTCAATGAATAAAGTGTTGGGCAATAAGCATATTACCTACTCATTTGGAAAGTCAATTCCTGCTGGAGTTTCAAAAGGATGGAATACCCTTCTCCTGAACATAAAGAATTTTAAATTATTATTTACTTCTAAAGAAGTTAAAGCAAGTGATTCACTTGGAAGTTTCCTGAGTATTGGAAGTATGTTTGCACCAAAATGGGACTGGCAGGTTTTCTGGAGTATGACTGCATTGCTGAGTATCATACTTGCTTTTATGAATATCCTTCCT
>JBLMVP010000360.1:0-13783 GCA_050256755.1 Sphingobacteriales bacterium
CTATGAAATGTATGATGATGATGGTGTAACAAATAAAACCCTGGAAAAAAATCAATATGAATTATTACAGATGAACGGGCAGAATCTTAATGGGAAAATTAAGATGGAAATAAAATCTAACGGTGGAAAATTTAATGGACGTCCGTCTAAAAGAACATTGAAGATCTACGTGGCAGATATGTCATCCAAACCATCTTCTGTAACATTTAATAATATGTCCATGACTGTTTCTGTTGACGGGGCAGATGGTGGAATGAGTGAATGGAAACCCGGCAAAGCTATCTATTTCCCCGGCAGGAAAATGGTTGCTTTGTTATTGGAGTTTACTGATAAGCCTTTGAGTATCGAACTTTTAAAATAAAACCTGATTATTTATGATAAACGGCGATGCATTCTTTTGTATCGCCGTTTTTTGTATGTTATCCTTTCGTAAATTCACCCCTCAATTATTGTATATGAGAAAATTTACTTTACTGCTTGTTATGTCAGGCATCGCTTTATCCATCACAGCTCAAAAAAATAAACAGTCTTTAACTCCTGCAGTTAAACCAGATGATGGCATTGTATCAAAATTAAAATACCGTTTAATAGGCCCCTTCCGCGGAGGAAGGAGTGGCGCTGTTACCGGGAGTTTCAAAAACAAAAACACTTTTTACTTTGGCGGCACCGGCGGCGGTGTATGGAAAACAACCGATGGTGGCAGCAACTGGATGAACATCACAGATAAATATTTTGGTGGTTCTATCGGTTCGGTAGCTGTTGCTCCAAGTGATGAATCGGTTATCTATGTTGGGGAAGGGGAAGCAACGCTTCGTGGTAATGTGAGCGAAGGACTGAATGGCATGTGGCGCAGCGAAGATGGTGGCCGCAGCTGGAAGAATATCGGCATAAAAGATGGAAGGCATATTGTTAAGATTGTTGTTCATCCACGTAATCCCGATGTGGTATGGGTAGCAGTAATGGGGCATCTTTTTGGACCAAGTAATGACCGTGGTATTTATAAAACAGAAAATGGTGGTAAAAGCTGGAAACAGGTTTTATTTATAAATAATCAAACCGGCGCTTGTGATTTAATAATGGAGCCGGGTAACCCGGGTGTACTGTACGCAGGAACATGGAGAGTTATCCGTACACCACACAGTATGGAAAGTGGTGGTGATGGAAGTGGTTTGTGGAAGAGTACTGATGGTGGAGAAACATGGAAAAATATTTCTGCCAGCAAAGGGTTACCAAAAGGAACATGGGGTATTGTTGGTGTAACTGTTGCTCCTTCCAATACGGATAAAGTATATGCACTCATCGAAAATGAAAAGGGCGGATTGTTTGTTAGCAACGATGCCGGTGAAACATGGACGCAGGCAAGCAGTGATAATAATATTCGTCAAAGAGCCTGGTATTATTCAAGAATATTTGTTGATCCAAAGAATGAAAATAAAGTGTATTGCCCTAATGTAAGTCTGATGATCAGCAGCGATGGTGGTAAAACATTTAAGGGAACCAATGCACCACATGGAGACCATCATGATCTGTGGATTGATCCCGAAGATGGTAACCGTATGATTATATCTGATGACGGTGGTGCACAGGTAAGTTTTGATGCTGCGGGTAACTGGAGCACCTATTTTAATCAGCCTACTGTTCAGGTGTATCGTCTGAGTACAGATAATGCATTTCCTTACCGCATACTCGGTGGTCAGCAAGATAATAGTGCTTTTCGCATCCGTTCCCGTTCTTATGGAAATGCTATAACACAAAATGATTTTCAAAATGCAGCAGGAGGAGAGAGTGGTTATGTAGTGGCTGATCCTTTAAACCCTGATGTTACTTATGGTGGCAGTTACATGGGTTTCCTGGCAAGATTCGATCATAAAACAAATGAATTCAAATTAATTAATGTTTGGCCCGATGATGGCATTGGCGCCGGGGCAGATGTACAGAAATATCGTTTCCAGTGGAACTATCCTATTTTCTATTCCCCGCATAATCCTAAAAGAATGTATGCAGCAGGTAATCATTTATTCGTAACAGAAAATGAAGGAAAAAGCTGGGAAATGATCAGCCCGGATTTAACTACAAATGATAAATCAAGACAAGCATCCAGCGGCGGCCCCATCACAAAAGATAATACTGGTGTGGAATATTATTGTACCATTTTCACTGCAACAGAAAGTGAATATGAAAAAGATTTATTGTGGAGTGGAAGTGATGATGGTTTGATACATGTAAGTAAAGATGGTGGAAAGAACTGGGAGAATGTAACCCCTAAAGATTGCCCGCAATGGATGATGTGGAACTGTGTGGAAGCAGATCCGTTCAAGAAAGGAGCTGCCTATTTTGTTGGTACAAGATATAAGCTGGATGATGATACGCCATACATCTACAAAACAGAAGACTATGGTAAAACATGGAAGCGCATTGATGCAGGTATCAACCGTATGCATTTTACCAGGTGTTTAAGAGCGGATAGGAAAAAACAAGGCATCTTATACGCCGGAACAGAATATGGAATGTACATCAGCTACGATGATGGCGCTACGTGGAATAGTTTCCAGTTAAATCTTCCAATGGTTCCCATTACTGATTTGCACATTAAGAATAACGATCTGATAGTAGGCACACAGGGTAGAAGTATTTATATACTGGATGATTTAAGTGTGATTCAGCAATCAAACAGTGAAGTGGCAAATAAAAACCTGCATGTATTTACACCCGATGCTGCTTACCGTATGCAGGGCTTTGGGGGTTTCTTTGGCGGTGGCGGAGCAGCCGGTGGGAAGAATGTTGGAGCTAATCCACCCAAAGGAGCAGTCATTCCTTTTTATATGAAAGAAGTTGCTGACTCAGCTAAGTTAACGGTAACCGTAATGGATAAAAATCATACAGTAATAAAAACATTCAGCACTGATTCTAAAGATGATAAAGTAACAGCCAATAAAGGATTGAACCAGTTTGTTTGGAACCTGAATTATCCCGATGCAGAAAAAGCTCCGGAGGGGTTGATCTTGTGGAATGGTGATGTAGATGGTATTACGGCAGCTCCCGGCACCTATTATGCAAAATTTGTTTCGGGTAAAGATTCAATGGAAGTTCCTTTTGTAGTAAAAGCTGATCCTAATTACAATGTAACTCAGGCAGAGTACGAAGAACAATTTAATTTGCTTATCACGATCAGGGATAAATTTTCTGAAACGATCAAAGCATTAAAAAACATCAAAATACTGAGGGAGCAAATGAATGGATTCACTGCACGATTGGGAAAAGATGTTCCCAAAGAAGTAAAAGAATCAATAGACGCAATCAACAAAAAGCTCACGCCAATTGAAGAAGCATTACATCAAACCAAAGCGAAAAGTGGACAGGATGTATTGAATTTCCCCATTCGTTTGGATGACAAGCTGAGTAATGTGTACGGTAATGCTTCAGCGGGCAATGGTGCCCCAAGCAAACAGGTTAAAGAAGCGTATGCTGCTATTTCCGGGCTTATTGATGAGCAGCTTAATAAATTAAAATCAGTGATGAATGATGATGTACCTAAACTGAACCAGTTGATAAGAGAGAAAGCGGTGCCGGTTATCGGGTTGAAGAAGGATTAATAGGAAAGCTTTAGTATACAGTAAACTACCGTAGTAAACCTGCGGTAGTTTTTTTATGGTGCATCGCAAAAGCACCTGCTAAGCGTAAAAAAAGTTTTTATTATCGTAGATCTCCTATTAATAATAAAACAATCTGGCATTATTTTGACTCTTTATAAATACCCTAAATCCAACTCTATGAAAAAAACAATTGTATTAAACCTGATATTTCTTGCATTGTATATTTCACTGGTATTTTTAATTGCAATGAGCAGGATATTGTAAATAAAATGCTTTATTCCTGCAAAGCTGTAAACATTATATTTGCGGCATGCGCCGTTTTATAGAATCACTCAGTTTTAAATTTATTTACTTACAAAAGGCATTCGGAAAAAACTCTTTCAGCCTATTAGATATTGGCGCCGGTAATCATTCGGCTTCTAAAACCTGCCGGGTTTTCCCTTCCTGTGAATATTATGGTGTTGATCTGGATAAAAATTATAGGAACGATGAATCAGATTTCAATGTAATGAAATCTTTCTATGAGCTGGATTTGACCAAACTTGATTTTTCAATTATACCTGATAATTATTTTGATGCAATCTGGATGGTTCATGTGATTGAACATTTGAAGAATGGAGATGAGGTATTGCAATCACTTATTCCAAAATTAAAGGTAGGTGGATATATATTTATGGAATATCCGGGACAAAGAAGTACCAGGCTTCCTTCAATGTACGGCACTCTCAATTTTTATGATGATAATACTCATGTACGGATATATTCCGTAAATGAACTTTCAAATTTATTAGAACAAAATAATTTTACTATAATTACGAAGGGAACAAGACGAAACTGGTATTATATCATTCTTATGCCTGTAAGAGTTTTTCAATCCCTCCTGACTTATAAAAAAATAGCAGGTAGTGTTTTTTGGGACATACTTGGATTTGCGGAGTTTGTATATGCCCGCAAAAACTAGTTACAGATTCAGCCAGTAATTCATTTTCAGCACCAATGCCCTGTTTTTATTTTTAAACAAAGGATCGGTATAATAGTTATCTGTATACACCAGGAACAAATCACTCATAGGTTTATATCTCCATTGAAAACGGCTGTTGATATTGAAGTTATTACCCTGAGTATTGTATTGTAAAAAAGTTGTCCAGAATATACTGGTACTGAAATTAATTTCTACTCTCGGGGAAATTAAAAATAATTCTGCTGAACCATAAGACCCCGGGAAAATGAGTTTATAATAGTTAGCCTTTACTCCAATACTTACATGCGGGATACTCCTGAAATTAAAACCTGCATTTAGCTGGCGGGTATTACCATTATAGAATTCGCCTGCAGTACCACCAATGAAATAACTGAATTTTTTCCTGAAGTCAGAATCATATTCGATAGATGCATTGCTGTAATTATAACTGCCCTTGGGTAAGGGTGTTTTATCAGTAAAGGCTATGGGGTATAATAAATCAACCCTGGTATTATTAAGTGCAACGATAAAAAAAGCAGTATTGTTAAATTGTGCATTATAGAAAAGGAGACTATTTCTTTCGTTAAATGAATTATCAGGGTTAAAATATACGGAATTTTCTATGCCCCAGGAGTGCGTATTAATTATCCCTTTCTTTGGGAATATTTTATAGGTCGCATTGGTATAAATATCTTTAAATCCAAGACGTATGGTAGTATCTCTTACTGCATCATAATTTCCTATGCGCTGAACATAGCCTAGGTCAGTATAATAATTTGTGCCTACAGAAACCATATCAAGTGTTACATTGAGATGCCTTCCGTTATAGGAGCCGCCTGTTTCAAGATATTTATCTTTATCTCTAATATTTGGTTTAAATGACTGATGATAAGATCCCCAGCCGCTCCAGTTACCCTTTTCATTGGTATATGTAAATTCAGTTCCGGCATTTCTTCCATATTCACTCAACGGATCAGCCAGCTTTTGTGCATCTGTTAGAGAAGCCTGCCGGTTTAGAAATAAACCTTTAATTACAGAACGTTTAAATACTTTTTGATTTACTGTAACAGCCGTAAAATTTTCAGCATTGTAATCTCCTTTTTTTCCTGTTTGCATATTCAATACTCCAATGCGTGTAGACTTTGTTATATTTCCTGTAAGTCTTGCGCCAAATAAAATGGGTATGCGGTTGCCATTTTTATCCAAACCAATTGTTCTTGAATAAAAAGGACGTATAGGATCAATACCGTATTGTGAATACAAATCAGCATTCTCTAAAAAAAATGTTCTTCTTTCAGGGAGGAAAATATTAAATCGTGTTAAGTTGGTTACCTGCTGGTCAACTTCCACCTGCGAGAAATCCGGGTTAACCGTTAAGTCAAGATTTAAAGAAGAACTAAGCGCTATCTTACTATCAAACCCTGCATTGGCTGTTGCTTTAACGTCTTTATTATTTTGCTTATCAGATTGTACCTGCCCGGTTACATAAGGCACCATTACTATATTTGTTCCGGGCTGCGGAGGTGTTTCATTCCATATTAGTGCGCCTGTATAACCCAGGTCATAACTTCGGAAGTTTACCGGCGTTTTAGTCCAGAGAGAATATTCGTTTGTTTTGGTATCAACACGCAAAAAATTTATTCCCCATATTTTTTTATCAGCCCTGTAACGCAATGTTTTTAATGGAATGGCAAATTCAGCTGTCCATCTGTCTTTATATCTTTTGGTAGCAGAATACCATTTATTATCCCAGATAAAACTCACCTGCGAGCCGGAGCTTAACTGATCTTCCGACTGGGTATTATATGCATTAACAACAAAGAAGAATCCATTTGCCTTTTCATTTAGCGGATCCAGGATTACTGCTACACCATCATTGTTATCATGCCCCACATCTCTTTTTAAACTGCTTACAAAGGCTTTACCTGAATCGTAAGCCGTAAAAGCGAAATAAAGAAACTTATCATCAAAGCTAACTTGTACTTCTGTATTTCGTTTTGGTCTGCCACCATCTGTTGGGAATTTTCTCCAGAAAGGAGTTGTTTTTTCTGCGGTCGACCAAATGACGTCATTTAATTCTCCATCAATCTTTATGGGAGTACTTGTTTTGGTTATATGTAACTGGTAATCGCTTTGAAATGAAAATGTAGTGTTTTCCTGCGCAGAAACACAGAGATACCCAAAACAAACAAAAGACAGAATAATTTTTCTCACTGATTAAATTAAAGATTGGTTGAGATAGCGACGAATATCAGGAAAAAAAATTGTTCAAAACATTAAATAATTTATAAAATTTGAGGAATATGATGGGCGGTTAATTTAAGATATAGAATTAGTACCTGTCCCATATATTATAACGAAAAATACACCAGATGGCTTTAAGTCCATCTCTCCAATTAATTTTTTTGCCTTCATCATAGGTACGACCGTAATAGGAGACACCTACTTCATAAATTCTTACTTTTTTTATGCGGGAAATTTTAGCAGTTACTTCCGGCTCAAATCCAAAACGTTTTTCTTTTAAGCGAAGTGATTTTAACATTCCCGCATCAAATAGCTTATAGCAGGTTTCTATATCTGTTAAATTAAGCTGGGTAAAGAGGTTGGACAGAAAAGTCAGAAACTTATTCGCCAGGGAGTGGTGAAACAATAATACACGATGAGGTTTGCTACCAACAAACCGGGAGCCAAAAACTACATCAGCTGAGCCGCGGATAACTGGTTCAATTAATTGATTAAAATCATTGGGGTCATATTCTAAATCTGCATCCTGTACAATTCTATACTCACCGGTGGCCTCTCTGATTCCTGTATGTAAAGCTGCCCCCTTGCCTTTATTTATATCATGATTATATAACCTGATTTCCAGGTGTGGATTGGAGGTGATATATCTTTCAATTACTTCTTTTGTATTATCCGTACTGTAGTCATTTACTACAACAAGTTCTTTTTGGATATTGCTGTTTAATGTTACCTGTGTTACTCTGTCAAGCAACAACTCAATCGTTTTTTCTTCATTGTAAACAGGAATAATGACAGTTAGTTTGGTAAATTGCATGTTATGGTTTGTTGTAGTGTATCATAAAATTGCAAATACTTTGTACAATGTGCAAGTAAAATAGTTGAAATTCTTTTAAGCATGGTATATAAAATACAAAATGCGGAAACCGATAAGCCTGTAAAGTTATTTATCGGTGTTTTTTTCATAATAATGCTGATGCTTTCTTTCTTATTTAGTGGAACGGGTGATGAAGGGGATAGTGTGATGCATTATTTAATGGCCCGGCATGCGTTTGGCAGACCTGCATTTTTTTTTGACCAGTGGGCCAAGCCGGTTTATGTGATGTTAGCAGCACCTTTTGCTCAACTTGGTTTTTGGGGAGTAAAGCTGATGAATATATTACTGGCTTGTGGTAGTATTTGGTTTACATATAAAACGGCAAAAAATTTAGTGGTTCCTTTTCCCTGGATGGCAGCAGTAATATTTGTATTTATCCCAATGAATATTTCTTTGATCCTTTCAGGACTTACAGAACCATTATTTGCTTTTGTTTTAATATGGGGTATTTATAAGTTAGTGAACGATGAATATTACCGGGGGTTAACACTGCTTTCTTTCCTGCCTTTTGTGCGTTCAGAAGGGTTGATTGTTTTATGTGTTTTATTAGTGTATTTAATTATAAAAGAACAATACCAACTAATTCCGATACTGGCAACCGGGCATGTCGTATATAGTTTGCTCGGGTATTTTGTGCACAAAGATTTTTTATGGGTATTTAATAATATGAGTTATGCTACCTGGTCAAGTGCTTATGGAAGTGGAAAGTGGACTCATTTCATAAGCAAGCTGCCGGAAATTGCAGGTAAGGCAGGAGCTATATTTACTTTTATTGGCATTTTTTGGGGGTTAATCTTATTGATCAAATGGTTTCGAAAAAAAATTACGCTAACTGAAGAAAAAGAATTGTTTTTGGTTTATGGAATTTTTGTAACTTTTTTTATTGGGCACAGTGCCTTTTGGGCTTTGGGGATTTTTAATTCGATGGGATTATTAAGAGTAATGGTTGGAGCCATGCCATTATTTGCCATCGTTATATTACAGGGGATGCATTTTGTAATTGCCCCCCTTCAACAATTTTCAATAAACCGTTATATACTTTATTTCTTATTTGGAGTGATGGTAATTTATCCTTTTAGTAATGATGTATTTGCTCTGCACTGGGAAAGAGATTTGGTTTTGAAAGCTGACCAGTATGCAGATAGAGAACTGGCAGTATTTGTAAAGAGAAATTATCCAGATTATAAAAAATATGAATTCTATTACGAACCCTGTTATTTAAGTGTAGTGCTAAATCAAAATTATTTTAATGAAAAAGAACATAAACGTTTATTAAATGCTTTTGAAAATAGCCAGTTTGCAGATAAATGTTTTATTATCTGGGATGATTGGTTTGCCATACAGGAGGGGAGAATTACTCTGGAAAAAATTGAACAGGACAGCCGGTTTGAAAAAATAAAAGTATTTCAGCAAAAAAACTATTGGGGAACTATCCGTACTACTATTTTGTTCAGAAAAAAATAAATTAATTATTTCTCCACCACAAGTGAATCTGCTGAAACTCCCAATGCTAAAAGTATATTGGTGATATCTTTTACAAATTGTTCAGGACCGCATACATAAAAAAACCTGCTGAAATCATGTATTATATCAATCAGCAAATTCCGGTCAATTCTTCTTTCCATAAATCCAATAACTCCCTGCCTGGTTAATACATTAATAAAATTATTACCCAGCATTTGATGTAATTCTTCCGCAAGTATTATATCTTCTGCAGTTTTGTTGGAGAAGATAAGCATATTACCTTCCAGGTTATTCATGCTGTGCAGGGTTCTTAAAATAGCAATGAATGGTGTAATACCTGATCCGCCGGCAATAAATACACCAGGTCCCTTATATTGAATGGTGCCAAAAACATCATGTAAAATCAATTCTGCTCCTGCATTTGTTTTACCAAGCTGATTTGTAACGCCGTTGTGATCATTGTGGATTTTAATGGTAAATTCAAGTAATGGCCACTCAAGAAGCGATGTAAATGTAAAAGGCCGCAATTCATTTTTCCATGCCGGCAGATTAATAGAAACATAGGTCCCCTGCCCGGGTATATAACTGTATCCTTTAGGCTTTTCTACCAGGAATCGCTTTACATCATGGGTAATGTAGTTCGCCTCAATGATTTTAACAACATGTTCGCTCATGAAACAGGAGTTTTATCTGGTAAAGATAAGGTTTACCGTTACTGGTAAAAAACTGGTCCGTCACTATTTCAGCTATGTAAATATCAGTACTGCCTGTAGTAAAACTTTTTCGTAATTATAAAATAAAAAGAAAAGGGAAAGAAGCACTGGTACTGAAGATGAAAGAGGAAGGGCTTATTGAAATTACTGTTAGAGGGGCTATAAATAATGATTAATTAACTGCGGACAGAATCTTTTTATTCATCCAGTAAACCCGGTCTTCTTTCTGTTGTTCGCAAAATAGCCTGTTCATTTCTCCAATCCTCAATTTTCTTCGGGTCGCCGCATAATAAAATATCCGGTACTTTCCACCCGCGAAATTCAGCAGGGCGTGTATATACAGGAGGAGCTAATAAATTATCCTGGAATGAATCAGTGAGTGCAGAGGTTTCATCATTTAATACTCCGGGTATTAAACGTCCAATCGCATCAACCAGCACAGCAGCGCCTAATTCACCACCGCTTAATACATAATCACCAATAGAAATTTCTTTGGTAATAAAATGCTGTCTCACCCTTTCATCAATGCCTTTATAGTGTCCGCATATCATCAGTAAATTATTTTTTAGAGAAAGATGATTAGCCATTTTTTGATTTAATCTTTCGCCGTCCGGTGTTAAATAAATAATTTCATCATAAGTTCTTTCTTTTTGTAATGATTCTATAGCATTTACCAGTGGTTCACACATCATCACCATGCCGGCTCCTCCGCCATACTGGTAATCGTCTACCTGCCCGTATTCGTTAATAGCCCATTGACGAAGGGCATGCACTTTTACTTCCAGCAGCCCTTTTTCCTGTGCTCTTTTCATGATGGAATGATTAAGGGGACTTTCCAGTAATTCCGGTAAAACTGTGATAATGTCTATTCGCATAGAGCAAAGATAGCAGTTGTGTTCATGTATTAATAAAGCGCCCCGTATAAACGAGGCGCTATCAGAAACCAACTATAGAAAGGAGAGACTTAATTCAATTTTATAAACCTTTTATAATTTTGTATGTTATCATAATAACAGGTATCGTATGTTTAAAAAACCAGCTTTCGCTGTAGCGGTCACTACTCTTGCTGTTATTCTTTATAACATACTGCCACAATTTTCTGTCAACAGTAATATTGCCGCTTTCATTTTTATAGCTTCTCCATTTTTAATGCTCTGGATGGTACTAACAATTTTAAAGCATGGAAAATATGATGGAAAAGAACTTGATGATAAGGAAGAATGGGGCTACCAGGATAAAAGCCGTGACCAGTTAGGCATGTTTTAATGACAACTGATAACATCCTTTGGACCCGATTCCATTACCGGGCTTATAAACGGGATTCCCAAATTCATCCCTCTCAAAATCAATAACACCGCCATCGCTGCAAACAGGTAGGGCATTGCTTTTTTAATCGTGTTTCTTGCTGATACTTTTAAAAAAGAACCTGCATAGGTAAATATCATCATCGCCGGTAAAGTGCCTGCCCCAAACATCGCCATAAACAATACTGCATTGCTAACTTCTGTAGTGCTTAATGCCCCCGCCACAGCTATATAAACCATTGCACAGGGCAACAAACCATTAGCCATTCCGAGCAATAAATAATTTGCTTTAGCAGGATTACTCCATAGTTTGAATATCCATTGCTGTACGGGCTGATAAATATTTTTTATAAATGATGGTTGATTTGTTTTCCTGAAAACATAATATTGAACTACCAGTATTATTACAAATACACCCAATACAATAGAAAATATTTGCTGAAAACCTGCCAGGTAAATTTTTCTTCCGGCTAATCCAAAAATTAAACCGATGATAGAGTAGGTAATGATTCTTCCAGCGTTATAAACAAAAAGAGCCAGTGTTTTTTTTACAGGAGATAAAGAAGAAACGGGTAGTGCCAATGATAAAGGGCCGCACATACCAATGCAGTGTACACTGCTGAGTAAGCCCAAAGACAATCCTGCTATAATTACCGGCCAAATCATTTGTTGCTGTAATCAGTTTCGTTATAATAATGTTCACCATTGGATGTCCAGTCAATTTTGATAGTATAATTAACCGGGAAGAACATATTTTTTTTTAATAATTGTTTACCATCAGCATCCGGCTTTAAATCAATCTTCCTGTCTTTTGCGGCATCTGCTGCACAGTAAAACCATACTTTGCCACTTACATTTTGCCCATTCAGCTCTTTTGGCAATTGAAGGAGGATGAATTTTTCATTATTTGTGATGCTTACTTTACCCGCCAGTGCATTGGCTTTTTTAGTGCCATCAATAACCTGCTGGTAAGCCAGTTCTTCTTTATAATATTCTTTGGATACCAAATCGAATTTGGTAGTTACGCTTTTGTAAACCAGGAAGGACATAAATCCTCCAAATACAATAAACGTTATTAATAATTTGTTTCCCCAGTTCATAGTTTTTTTTTAATTAATCTCCCACAGGGCCCAGAAAATTTGTTTTTACAGATTCAATTTTTTTACTACCATCATACAGACCCAGGAATATTTTTGATTTTGGTTGTTTGATAGCCGATTTTGGTAATATCACAAAGAAGGAGCCTGAACCAATGGCCTCCTCTTTAAGACTAACTGAATTGGTGTTTCCAATTATCTGTATCCTGCCGGTTATTCCTTCTAACTGGATAGTGACGGGGATATGCCGTACCGATTTATTGGCAATTTTTATATTGTAAAGGTTTGCTACACTGTCTTTACCCATTTCCTGGTACAGCAATCCGGGTGAACGCATTACAGTAGCATCAATTTCATTTCTTGTAACCAATAAAGTTGTAAGGATACCAATCAATACTGCCAGCAAAGCAGTATACATTTTCATGCGGGTGGTGTAGTGCAATGGCTCATGAGTAGCAATGCCATTTTCAGATGCATAGCGGATCAATCCTTTTGGTTTGCTGATATTAACCATTATAGCATCACAGGCATCAATACAGGCGGTACAGTTTACGCATTCTAATTGAGTGCCATTACGGATATCAATTCCTGTTGGACATACTTTCACGCATTGATGACAGTCTATACAATCACCAATCGTTCTTTCTTCCCTCTTATCAAACTTGCCCCGGGGTTCACCACGTTTATAATCGTAGGCAACCAGCATTGAATTTTTATCGAGCAATACTCCCTGCAATCGTCCGTAGGGGCAAACAACTGTACAGGCCTGTTCGCGGAAGAATGCATATACTGAATAAAATACTCCGGAAAAAATTATAATAGCCATAAATCCACCTGCATGTTCGCTAAAGGGGCCGCTTATAATATGCCATAATTCTTTTACCCCAATGATATAGGCCAAAAAATAATTGGCAATAATAAAGGATAGTGAAAAGAAAATACCATGTTTGAATAAACGTTTAAATATTTTCTTTCTATTCCATGGAGCTTTGGCTAATAATCGTTGTTCTGCTGCATCACCATCAACCAGGTATTCAATTTTACGAAAGGCCATTTCAAGAAAATTGGTCTGCGGACATACCCATCCACAGAACAAACGACCAAAGGCAGCAGTAAATAAAACGATAAACACGATAAAGGTTACCATACCAATGGCAAACACAAAAAAATCGTGTGGCCAAAACACCTGGCCAAATAAAATAAATTTTGCTTTGGGGATGTTAAAAAGAAACACAGGTCTTCCTTTTACATAAATAAAAGGAAGCGTTAGAAACAGAATAAAAAATACCCAGCTTACAATAGTACGTGCCCTGTAATAACGTCCTTTTGGTTTTTGTGCAAATATCCAATTGCGTTTTCCTTTTGCATCTACTGTTGCAAGGTGATCACGGAATGATTCATTCGCTTCCTTACTTACATTGAGTATATTGTTTGATACTTGCATTACTAATTTTCTATTTCACCACTTTTACTGAATCAGTTTTAGGCGCAGCAGTTGAGACAGTAGTTG
Source organism: Sphingobacteriales bacterium (assembly GCA_050256755.1). Taxonomy (GTDB): domain Bacteria; phylum Bacteroidota; class Bacteroidia; order Chitinophagales; family Chitinophagaceae; genus AWTP1-9. Next base: position 13,761 of record JBLMVP010000360.1, read on the forward strand.
TCGTTGCAGCTGCTTCTTCTACA
>JBLMVP010000361.1:0-3530 GCA_050256755.1 Sphingobacteriales bacterium
TGTTTTTACCGGTTCAGTTAGCAGCAGCAAAAGCGTTGAGCTTGGGTAAAGACTGGTATGATAGTGTAAATGCTGTTTATAAACGAAGAAGAGAAAAAGCATTTGATTTGTTGGATTTATTAAAATGCAATTATTCAATAGACCAGGCGGGAATGTTTGTGTGGGCCAAAATTGATAATCGTTTTAATGATTGCTACGATTGTTCGGATTATGTTTTGTATAACAGTTATGTTTTTATTACACCCGGAGGAATATTTGGTAGTGCCGGTAACCAGTACATAAGAGTGAGTTTGTGCAGTACGGAAGAAAAATTTGATGAATGTATAAACCGTATTAAAACCCTTTTGAAAAATTGATTTAATCCCAGACTATGTTTAATAATGTTGCTATAATAGGTACAGGTTTAATAGGAGGTTCATTCAGTCTTTGTTTGAAAGAAAGAGGAATGGTTAAACATGTAATTGGTGTAAGCCGCACACAGGCCAGTGCAAATAAAGCATTAGAGTTAGGAATTGTAGATGAAATTCTTCCATTGGAAGAAGCCGTAAAAAAAGCTGATTTAATTTATGTAGCTATACCCGTTGATACAACTATCCCTGTGATGACTACTATAATGGATTTAATTACCGATAAACAGATAGTGGTGGATGCAGGGTCAACCAAAAATGTATTATGCAAAACGTTAGCAAATCATCCAAAAAGAAATCGTTTTGTGGCATCACATCCCATGTGGGGGACAGAATATAGCGGACCTGAAGCGGCAGTAAAAGAAGCTTTTGCGGGCCGTGCCTGTGTAATATGTGAGAAGGAAAAAAGTGATAAAGAAGCTTTGGATATTGTAGAGAAAATTTACCGCGATTTAGGAATGCATATTGTGTATATGGATGCGGAAAGTCATGATGTGCATGCCGCTTATGTGAGTCATATTTCGCATATCACTTCTTTTGCTTTGGCGAACACGGTATTGGAAAAAGAAAAAGAAGAAGATGCCATTTTTGAATTAGCCGGTGGTGGTTTTGAAAGCACAGTGCGTTTGGCAAAGAGTAACCCGGCAATGTGGGTGCCAATATTTATGCAAAACAAGGAAAATATTTTAGATGTGTTGAATGAGCATATCAGCCAACTAAGAAAGTTTAAAGCGAGTTTGGAAAAAGAGAATGCAGATTATTTGCTGGAGCTGATTGAGAATGCAAATAAGATTAGAAGGATATTAAAGTAATGTTTAATGATGATAGTGAACAGAGCGTACAAGAGTGCGACGCAACAAAAGCAAAATAGAATTACAATACTTGACTAAATAAAAAATTAACTTTACAATCATGCAAGCAACACAAACAATGAAAGAAGCAGCACAAGCTGCGTGGAGCAAAAGACCATTGATAATTTCCGGGCCATGCAGTGCCGAAACAGAAGAGCAGGTAATTGAAACTGCACAACGGTTAGCCGCAACTGGCAAAGTAGATATGTTAAGAGCCGGTATCTGGAAACCCCGTACCAAGCCGGGCATGTTTGAAGGTGTTGGCGCCAAAGGTTTGCCCTGGTTACAGCAAGCTAAAAAATTAACCGGCTTGCCTACAACAGTGGAAGTGGCAACAGGTAAACAAGTAGAAGATGCATTAACATTTGATGTAGATGTTTTATGGATAGGCGCTCGTACAACGGTAAACCCTTTCAGCGTTCAGGAAGTAGCGGATGCATTAAGAGGTGTGGATGTACCAGTGCTGGTTAAAAATCCCATCAACCCTGATCTAGAATTGTGGAGTGGTGCAGTAGAACGTGTGGCAAGAGCCGGAGTAAAGCAAATTGGATTGATTCACCGCGGATTTAGTTCTTATGGAAATACAGAATACCGCAATGCGCCGATGTGGCATTTGGTTATTGAAATGAAACGCCGCAACCCGGAAATGATGATTATTAATGATCCTTCACATATTTGCGGCCGCCGCGATATTTTGATGGATGTGGCACAAAAAGCAATTGACCTTGACTTTGACGGCTTGATGATTGAAAGTCATATTGACCCGGACAAAGCATGGAGCGATGCCAAGCAGCAGGTAACGCCTGAACGCCTCGGTGAAATGATTAGTGAAATAAAATGGCGTAAAGAAGATATTTCTTCTGAAGAATATCATGCGGCTCTTGAAAAATTGCGTCAGCAGATAAATCATTTGGATGATGAGCTGATGGATTTGCTTGGTCAGCGAATGAAGATTGCAGATAAAATTGGTGAATACAAAAAGAATAACAGTGTAACCATTTTACAAACCAACCGCTGGAACGAAATACTGGAAAGGGCATTTAAGAAAGGTGAAAAATTAGGACTCGGTAAAGAGTTTATCACTAAGTATTTTGATGCGGTGCATATGGAAAGCATCAATCACCAGAACAGGGTTATGAATTCATAAGCATGAAAGAATTAGCATATCAATTTTCGAAAAAAGAAGTGAAGTATTATCTCGATGCTGATTTTTCTTATTTGGAAAAATTAGTGGATAAGAATAATACTATCCTTATAACTGATGATAATTTGGCCTGGCACCATGGTGATTTATTAAATGACTGGACGAAGATTGAAATTGAGCCGGGAGAAATCCATAAGAATCAGCAGACGGTTGATGCTATTATTCATGAGCTGATAAAAATAGGAGCTGACCGGAAAACTGTTTTGATTGGAGTAGGGGGTGGAGTGATTACTGATATTACCGGTTATGTTGCTTCTGTGTACATGCGCGGGGTAAAGTTTGGATTTGTTCCTACAACTTTACTCAGCATGGTGGATGCTTCTATTGGTGGCAAAAATGGTATTGATGTTGGGGTTTACAAAAATTTGGTAGGAACTATCAATCAGCCAGAATTTATTTTGTTCGATTATTCTTTGCTTGACACTTTGCCAGAAAATGAATGGGTAAATGGCTGTGCAGAAATGATAAAACATGGCTGTATTAAAGATTCAGAACTATTTGCTGCACTGGAAGGAAATACTTTGCCGCAAATAAGAAACAATAAAGAATTGTTTTCTGCTATTATAGAACGGAATGTAACCATAAAATCAGAGGTTGTAAAGAATGATGAATTTGAAAGTGGAGAAAGACGGTTGTTGAATTTTGGTCACACTCTTGCGCACGGTATTGAAAATAATTACCAGTTATCACACGGACAAGCAGTGAGCATTGGTATGGTAGCTGCTGCAACGATTTCAGAAGAGATAAACAATTTTAATACCGCTGATAAGGAACGATTGATAAGAGTGCTGGAACAGTATCATCTGCCCATTCATTTTTCCTACGACAAGGTAAAAGTTTTTAATACATTATGCATGGACAAAAAGAGAGAAAATAATGCCATGAATTATGTATTGCTCAGGAATATTGGTGAAGCGGAAGTGAAATCAATCCCGCTGGAACAGTTGAAAGATTTATTTGCACAAACGATTTAAACAATGAACGTAAGCATATCTCCATCATCCATAAAAGGAACTATACAGGCGCCTACTTCAAAAAGTTCGATGCAAAGAGCTTGTGCTGCAGCGT
>JBLMVP010000362.1:0-6194 GCA_050256755.1 Sphingobacteriales bacterium
AAAGTAAGCACCATACCTACTGCTGCAAATAATACCGTCAACTCAAACGTGATAGGAATAAAAGCCGGTAAAGGCAAATGAGGCTTACCACCAATATTCAAAGGCCAGTCACTGGTAAAAACCCAGCTCATACAAACTAACGCTGTGGTAGTTCCGGTGATACCATAAATGAACCCGGCAGTGTGAAGACTGGTATCTCTCAAACCCAATGCGTGGTCCAGCCCATGAATAGGCATAGGAGTATACACATCATGGATTTTATACCCCGCCGAACGAACTTTCTTTACGGCAGGAAATAAAACATTTTCATCATCAAAACAGCCTACAACATATTTTTTTACTTGTCCCATATTTGAAAAATTCCAAAATTTTAAAATCCAAATTCCAAATATCTAAATCCCATTTCCTCATTTGAAGAAAGGTTTTAATGTGCATGCACATGTTCATGAGCAAATTCTTCCACCCCTTCTTTTTCAATGTGCTCCATATTATCTTTAAAGCCTTCGCCGGATGTTTTCAATACATGTTTAATTTCCGCAATAGCAATAACCGGTGCAAACTTGGAGAACAGGAAGTAACAGGTGAAGAATAAACCAAATGTTCCGAGATAAAAACCAACTTCCCAAATTGAAGGCCGATAGTAAACTGACCAGGAAGAAGGAATATAATCACGATATACAGAGGTTACGATAATTACAAACCGTTCGAACCACATACCAATATTCACCACAATACTCATTATAAATGTAAAAGCAACGTTACGGCGCAATTTTTTACTCCAGAACAACTGTGGAGAAACAACGTTACAGGTCATCATTGTCCAGTAACTCCACCCATAAGGACCAGCAATACGGTATTTATAAAATGCATCAAACTCAAATTTAGAACCACCATACCACGCCATGAACAATTCAGTTAAATAAGCAATACCCACAATAGAACCTGTTAACACAATTACTTTGTTCATTGCTTCAATGTGTCCTAGTGTAATGTAATCATCCAACTTCATTACTTTACGGGTAACCAGCATCAGGGTTTGCACCATGGCAAAACCGGAGAAGATGGCACCGGCAACAAAATAAGGAGGAAAGATGGTGGTATGCCAACCTGGAACAACAGAAGTGGCAAAGTCAAAAGATACTATCGTATGAACTGACAATACTAACGGGGTGGATAAGCCAGCCAGTACCAGCGATAGACTTTCATGACGCTGCCAATGTTTGGTACTTCCTGACCATCCAAAAGAAACAACACCATACCACATTTTTCGGGCTTTTGTTCTTGCCCTGTCCCGGATTGTAGCTAAATCAGGAATTAAACCGGAATACCAGAATAATAAAGAAACGGTAAAGTAAGTTGATATCGCAAATACATCCCACAGCAATGGAGAAGCAAAATTCACCCATAAAGGACCGCGGCTGTTTGCATAAGGTAAAACAAAGAAAGCATCCCATACACGTCCCATGTGGAAGATAGGAAACTGACCCGCACACATTACCGCAAAAATCGTCATCGCTTCAGCTGCCCGGTTTACCCCTGTTCTCCATCCCTGGCGGAATAATAATAAGATAGCAGATATCAATGTACCGGCGTGACCAATACCAACCCACCAAACGAAGTTGGTGATATCCCAACCCCAGCCAATTGTTTTATTCAGGTTCCACTGGCCTATACCGTAAGTAACCTCCCGGTATACAGAATAAACTCCAAACAATAACAAGGTAACAGCTATTCCAAACCCTACTTTCCATCCCGTGTTCGCTTTTTCTTCTACGGGTCGGCAAATATCTTCTGTTACCTGATGATAGGTTTTAGTGCCATCGACCAATGGTTCCCTGAGCGTTGATTCGTACTTGAGTAAAGACATATTTTATCGCTTTTCGCTATCAGCTTTACGCTTCAAGCTTTTTCTTTTATGTTTATCAACTTTCTGTTCTTCATTCAGCATCTGTTGCGTTGCACACTTGTACTCAGGCAATTTTGTTCATCTCACAAATCGTTCCTACGGAACGAAACATGCTCTCTTCTAGTACCCACCAAATGTTCCGCAGGAACATTTATCTTCAAAAGTTGTCTTTCACCACAATCCTGTATCAGACATCTTTTTCCTGTCGTCTGCCATCGAACAACGGCCAGAAAAAACTAATGTGCAGAAGGAATTGCTTCCTTCTTTGCTTCTGCTGTTTCAGCACCCATCTCCTCTTTTACACCAACCGCTCTTTCTGTATTACGAACTTTAGCCAGGTAGCTTACATTGGGCAACACGTGTATTGCTTCCAGTGCATAATAGCTCCTATTCCTTTGCTCTTCGTTACGTATTTTATAAATGCGGCTTTCTTTATCATTTACATTACCAAACACAATCGCCTCAGAAGGACAAGCCTGCATACAGGCTGTTTTTATTTCGCCATCTTTTACCGGGCGGCTTTCTTTCTTCGCTTTTAATTTTCCTTCCTGCAAGCGTTGAACACAGAAGGAACATTTTTCAATTACACCACGGCTGCGTACTGTAACATCAGGATTCAGCACCATACGTGACAAATCATCATTCATATCTAATACAATCGCATCCATATAACCATCCTCTACCATTGGTTTCTGGTTATCGGGGAAACTATCGGCACCTGTAAAATCTAACCAGTTAAAACGACGAACTTTAAACGGACAGTTATTAGAACAATATCTTGTACCGATACAACGGTTATACGTCATTTGATTTAATCCTTCGCTGCTGTGGTTGGTTGCGGCAACCGGGCAAACGTTTTCACAAGGGGCATTATCACAATGCTGACAAAGCATCGGTTGAAATACCACATTGATATCTTCAAACTGATCTTTCCTGCTGGCTGCATAATAACGGTCAATACGCAACCAATGCATTTCATGAAATTTTGATACCTGTATTCTTCCTACAACAGGAATATTATTTTCAGCAGTACATGCTACCACACAAGCAGCACAACCTGTACAGGTGTTAAGGTCAATGCTCATTCCCCAATGTATACCCGGACGATCGTTCAATTTAGGATCATACAAAGTAGCTTCATTACGGAAGTCTTCACCAAAATTTTCCCTCAGTTCTTTTGACTCCTCCTGGATTTTTTCAGGTTTGGCTTTATATTCAGCTAATGCAATTTCTTTAACTACTTCTGTGCGGTCTTCATATACGTTATGTGATTGTACATAAGCAATAGTTTGTTTCTCACCGGTTTTTTCATAACTCACATTGCTTACAAAATAATCGTTATTGCTTCCGTTAAATGAAACTAATGGATAAACATTTGTCCCTGTTCCTACAGCAGCGCGACCAATGGTTTGAATAGCTTTTTCTTTTGCTTCATCGGTTTTCAAATCACCACCTCTGCCATAACCAAGTGCAATCGCTATAACATCCGGGTGCATACCGGGAATAACAAGAATAGGAACAGATATTTCTTTATTACCGGCCTTAATTTTAATAACCGGTTTCTTTACTTCAACTTCATAAGTATCATCAACAACGATACCCAACTCATCAGCCATCTTTTTAGAAATCATGGCGTAGTTGTCCCACGTAGCACGGGTAATGGGGTCAGGCAATTCCTGTAACCACGGGTTGTTGGCTAATTTACCATCACCAATTGCTATATTTTCATAAATCACTAACTCCGTTTTACCACCGGCTTTTGCAGCAGAAACTTTTGCATCCGCAGCTGCAACCACAGCGGTATTGAAACTTGTACCACCAACAGCAGGTGTAGCTGGCTCAATTACGCCATCACGCAATGTTGCATCAAAAGCTTCCAGGCTTCCCAATTTGGTAATCCAGTTGTTTTTGAAATACGTTTCGTAATCAGGTGTTGTACTGCCACTCCATTTTAATAATGAAGTACCAAAAGCCCTTGTTTTAAATAAAGGAGCAATGGTTGGTTGTATAAAAGATATATATCCTGCTTTTGGTTCTGCATCACCCCAGCTTTCTAAAAAGTGAGGAGCAGGTAAAACATATTTACATTTAGCGGTTGTTTCATCTACCCTTTCATTAAAGCTAACGGTAAGGCCGGCCTTGGAAAGAGCTGCAGTAAATTTGTCTCCTGCGGGATGATTGTAAACCGGGTTAGCGCCATAAATTAATAAAGCGCCTACATTACCGGCATTCATATCATCAATGAGTTTACTCATATCTGCATCATTGCCCAAACGGTAATTAACAGTGGTAGCCCAATTGATAGTAGTGCCATTCGCACCGATTTTTTCGTTGATAGCATTTACCAGCACCTGCACATTAGCATCATTACTTCCGCTAACTACTAATGCATTGCCAGCAGCAGCTTGTAATGCTTTTGCTGCAGCGTTAATGCCATCGCTTAATTTTTTATCAGAAAGACTGGCTGCAGATCCATTTAACGCACCAAGCAATGCCTTTACTACCGCACCTGTTTCTGAAGGACGGTGAGTATAGCGGTCATCCGCATTGGCACCGGTCATGCTTAAAAAACTTTCAAACTGGATATGCTTGCTCATCTCCATTTGCTTATCACTCACACGGCGACCAGCAGCATACTGACGGGCAAATTCAACAGGACTTAACCATGTGCCAAGGAAATCTGCACCAATACTTACAATAACTTTTGCTTTATCAAACTGGTAAGAAGGTATAGATCTTTTACCATAAGAAGCGAGATTAGCATCCAGCAAACCACTGTATGAAACGGCATCATACATTATATGTTTGGTTGTTGGATATTTAGCAGCAAACTCGCCAAGCACGGCTGCCAAGGAAGGAGAATTAACTGTGCTGGTTAAAATTACAATCTGCTTTGAACCAACTCCGGCTAAAGCAGCTGTTACTTTTTTATCAATTGCATCATAAGAGGGAGCCTCTTTTCCATCTTCTAATGGAAACCGAAGGCGGGCAATATCATACAAACCTAAAACAGAGGCTTGTACTTTGGCTGAAGTACCGCCTTTGGTAAACGACATGTCATTACCTTCAAGCTTGATGGGACGGCCATCCCTAACTTTTGCTAAAACAGGTATTGCATCACCATCATTAATGAAAGTGGTAGCATACCAGTTAGCCACACCCGGTATAATATCTTCAGGTTTATTTAAAAAAGGAATTGCTTTTTTTACAGGCACTTCACAGCTGGCAGCTAAAGTAGCAGCAGCTGTGCTAAAGCCTAAAAATTTTAAAAAGTCCCTGCGGGGAGTTTTGGCATCCAACAAACCTTTATCATCCATTTCAAAAGGCAGATCTTCTCTGAATTCATCTTGCGCCAGCTTTTTGAAATTTTCAGAATCCTGGTTGAGCTCTGTAAAACCTTGCCAGTACTTTTTTTGCTCCATAATTTACGCCCCCATCCCCTAAAAGGGTGGTTTATTTAAAATGTTTATGAAATAAAAATTAAGAACTATGCCTTACTCCCTTTAGGAGATGGGGCTAATAATGACATTTTTGACACTCTGTTCCACCAACCTTTTCTACAGTAATTCCTTTAGTGCTGTCGAGTTTACCACTCTTCAGGTCGTTATGGAATTTCTCATATATACTATAGAATCCGTTTTCTTTAAACTGAACCTTTGTTTCCCTGTGGCAGTTAACGCACCATCCCATACTTAATTCAGCAAACTGCTTTACTTCGCCCATATTGGTGATTTCACCATGACAGGTTTGGCATTGCACTTTACCCGCTTTTACGTGCTGGGAGTGGTTAAAATAAACATGGTCGGGGAGGTTGTGAATTTTTACCCATTCAATAGGTTTGCCTTCGCCGGTATATTTGCGGGAGGTAGCATCCCATCCGGCATATTTGTATAATTTTTGAATTTCTGCTGTACCGTTTACTTCGGTCCCATCTTCACGAATTAATTTATCTTTTCCAGCGTATTCTGCAATCTGCATATGACAGTTCATACACACATTTACAGAAGGAATATTAGCATGTTTACCATCCTGCGCACTACCATGACAATATAAACAGTTGATTTGGTTAACGCCGGCATGCACTTTATGAGAATAGTAAATGGGTTGTTCGGGTTGATACCCTTTATTGCGGCCAAAGCTTACAGCGCCTTGAATCGTCAAATATCCGCCTACAAGGAATAACAGAATAATACAGGTAGCGATATATGTTTTGTTACGATAAAAAGGAATGGGTTCACCACGGTAAACGCCTTCTTTATCATCACTAAGTTTGCGCAGGTTGGCATTG
>JBLMVP010000363.1:0-8906 GCA_050256755.1 Sphingobacteriales bacterium
TATAAACAGATAGAATAGAATCCTTGATATTATCGGGTATACCCGGGCTGTAACTGGCCAGTATTTCGTTTACATAAAACGGGTTGCCACCAGAGATGCTATAAACATTTTCTCCGTTATATCCTTTTTCTCCAGCCATTTTTTCAACAGCCTGTCTTGATAGAGGGAGCAGTTCCATACGGGTAAATGAATCAGGGTTCAATTGCCCCAGCAAATTTCTTAATGGATGGCTTAAATGAATTTCATCGTTACGGTAAGTAAGAATAAAAAGGCATCGCAACTGTGTAATGCGCCTGGCCAGGAATTTTATGAAGTCCAGCGTAGCTTCATCGGCCCAATGTACATCTTCAAATACAAGCAGGGTTGTTTTTGTTTGATTACTCAATTCATGAAAGAACCTGGTAAATAATTCGTCACGGTCTGCAATGTTTCGGCTTTTTTCCCAAAGATCACTCCGTAGCTGTAAGGCGATATCGTAAAGAGGTGCCAGTGGACGTGGTGTGAATAATGCATCACAGGTGCCCTGGTACAGGTTACAGTCATTTTTTTTGGTTCTGCAAAAAGCTTTTACCAATGATGTTTTACCAATGCCGGCTTCGCCACTTATAAAAACTAAATGGCCCTCACCTGCCAGTATGTTTTCAAATTTTGCCTGCAATGAGGCTACAAATCCTGCTCTTTCAACCAATTTCATATTTTACTATATAAAATTAGGGGGGGGTAATTACTTTAAAAATAGGGAAAACCCTTTATGAGTTGCAAATGTATATAGACTGCAGTCATGGTTCCTGTCATTATTAACCATTTGTATTTTTATTAACGTATGGATTGGCACTTATTTAAATGCAAAGATTTAGTTTCAAACCCATCTTTATTATTAATATACTTTTACTCACCGGGAGAAAAGGTATAGCACCAGGCTTCTCCTTCTAAAACCGCTTCTCCGTCCTGCCGGGTTACTTTTATTTTTAATTGTGTAACCGGTTTTGTTTCATGCACACTAACCACTTCCGCTTCTGCAGTTATAGTGTCACCAATAAAAACAGGCGCAGTGAATTTCCAGTTTTGACTTAGAAAAACCGTGCCCGGTCCCGGCATATCCATAGCAACAAGTGCATGGAGCAGCCCGGTAGTTAACCCACCCTGCACTACAAGCCGTTTAAATTTGGTTTTTGATGCAAACGATTCATCAAAATGAAGTGGGTTATAATCGCCGCTTAAAGCAGCAAATGTTTTAACATGATCTGCTGTAAACATTATACTGCGTGTTGCTTTTTGCCCAATTGATAATTTCATGGTTATTATAAGTTGTTTGTTTTAATTATACCGATGTATAAATATACCCGGGAACAACTTTCTTTTTTAATTTAATTGTAATATTTCTTTTTCCAGGGTAACCCGGTGCAGAATTTTCTAAATTTTTGTTACTGAAATAAACCCAGTGGTATCAACATTTATTTTTAAATGCCCCAACACAACAGAAGATGAACTGTACCAGATGGACATCCATCTAATTATTACGGGCAAGACTAAGCATATCTTCAGCCCTTTTTTCCTTCTTAAAAAAAGCAACGAGCCTGGTGCTGCTGTCAATGAAAGCTCAAATTGTTTTAATGCTTCTTTCGGCCTGTTCATTTCCGGCAACCATTCACCATGCTGTTCAAACAAAGGTTTAACAACAGCAGGGGGAATACCTGCCCTATCTTATTTGCATTGATATAATTTTTATGCTCTCATGAGTCGCAAACTCAGAACTGCACTCAGCTTTCTAATCTTTATTGCAAAAAATTACAACCAGTTTACTTTTTATTGATGACTATGCAGAGCAGGGTAATAAAACTTCCACATATATCCCATTTCGTCCTTTACAGCATCCAGAAGGGAGCCAGTCAAATAATCAATATAGGTGGTGCGAAATTTCTGAATTCTTTTTCCATATCCATTTTTCAGCGAAGAAAAGGATTCAATTGTTATACTGTCCTGAAATTTTTCCAGGGTTAACCCTTCTTTAATGGCTGCTATTGTTTTTGCTTTTAACTCTTTCATATAATCCTGCCACGCATAAATAATATTTTTCCCTTTGTGCATGCCTCCATGACCGCCGACAAAATAATCAAAATCGATGCGCTTAATTTTTTCCAGTACTTCAATCCATGAATCAGGGTTAGCATCCCATAGCAGGGGTTCAAAGTCGTGCACAATATCGCCGGTCACCAGCACTTTATCCGGCTGTATAAGGACAACTATATCGCTTTGTGTATGTGCTGCCCCCATAAATTTTAATTGTATCCGGAGATCGCTATCATTCAGGTTCAGCGAATCACTGAAAGTGAAATTGGGTGGCACAATTACAGATGAACTGATGTCCCTGTAATAAGCTTCCAATTCATCTGCGGCTTTGAGTAAATAATTTTTTTTCTCTGTAGTTTTTGCTGAAGCGGCAGATAGTTTAGCTTCAGTGGATTTCTGTTTTATTATTCCGGCCCAATTTTTTTGATCGTCAGTTCCATGCAAAGAAATATGTTCTGCAGCCTGTTGACTGGAAATAATAATAAGGGATGGGTTTTCCTGTAAAAAAACAGCCGCGCCTAATATGTGATCGATATGAAAATGACTAAACACGAGATATTTGACAGGGAGTTTTGATATTTTTTCCCGGATTTCCTTAATAAGTGCTTTGGCCATAAACATATCCGGCTGTGATTCTACTACGGTCAGGTAGTTCCTGCCCACTATAATTGTTGAAGTGCTATTGATTCTTTTCACGAGCGACGGATGCGCCATATAAACATGAGGGGTAATTTTGGTAATAACAAAAATGCCCGGTGTTAGTTTTGCCTGCAGCGCAAGGGCATTTACCAGGAGCATTAACAGGAAAAATATTCTTTTAGTCAAATACATAGAATTGTTTTGAGGCGCAAAATTAATTAACCCCTGCCATTGCCCTTCCCTGGTGCAGTATTTTACACTAGTGTATCTTTGGGTACTAAATTCATCAAATGAAAAAGATGTCTGTTGTGGTTGATTGCCCTATTGACACAACCATTAATGTTGTGAAAGGCAAATGCAAGGCGGGGATTATATTAAAAATCCATGAAGGTTTAAATCGCTTTGGGCTATTAAAAAAGGAAATATCCATCGGCACCAAACTCCTGGCCATTCAGTTAAATGAACTGGAAGAAGATGGTATTGTTATAAAAAGTAAAAACAATCCATTGGATACCTCCTACTCTTTAAGTATTGATGGGAAAAACCTTTGTACTATAATTCTGCAAATGCAGGAATGGGGCAATGGATATAAGCTTTTCAGGCATTTAAATAATTAATCAGCTTTACTTCAAACCCCGCTATTGCAGTTGCGCTAACTGCAGCATTGGTGACAAATTATTCTGCCCGATTGCACCAGGGAATTTATTTAACAACTGTTCAATCATAAGCAGCCCATTTTGATTGGTGTAAAAATCAAAATAAGTTTTGAAAATACCTGAACTGTATATATGCTTACGTTTCGCATTTCAAATACCTGATACCATAGCAATGATTCTGTTGACACCATGTTATCTGTTGCCATGGTTCGTGTACCTGTGAACCATGGTGGAGTACTATAAATTAAAACTGGAAATAAATAAAAGTTCCGCTGCTTTTTGGACTGACAATAACAGCCAGCAGCAGAAAAGCCCATACTAAATCCACCAACCATCATTTTGTTTTTTGCATCGTTTCCAGCACAGTTGTGTTACGCATTAAATGATGGGTAATTATCAGCAGCATTCGGCGGATGAAATGTATAGTTTAAAGTTCCGGAAAAAATCGGAATGATGTTTTTGGCATCAAGTCCTCCTATCGGAAGATTGCGCCAAGTGTGGGATACCGATAGGAAAAAAAAAATTACCGATAGGGAAAGGGCAGACTTATAAGTTGATATCGTTTCTATCTTACCCCAGTTAACCCTAAACGCTGGGGGTTTGCACCTGTAGAGAAATAACAGCAGCCTTTTCACAAAATAATTTAACTAATATGCTTAAAGCTGATCCTCTGCAAGCCTGGAAATCCTGGCAAAAAATTGTTTTCAGATTTCTTTTTCTTTTCCTTGGATTTTTCCTGTTGACTTATGAATTTCTTTTCATATCCTTAGACATTAATTTCTTTAACGGTCTTTTAAAAATATATGCATCCGCTGCACAATCTTTGTACTGGTTAGATAAACACATATATCATTCCGGATACAATCCCCAAATCCATCAAAGCATTCCAGGCGATAACCATTTTGGCATCGTATTTTATCTTACCACTGTTATACTAATTGTATTGGCTGTTACGGTTTGGAGTGTTATTGACAGGCATAAGACAGAATACAATAAACTTTATTATTGGTTTCGTGTTTATGTGCGATACATGGTAGCATTGATAATGTTTGGATATGGGATGGATAAATTAATTCCCGTGCAAATGAGTTATCCCGGGGTAACAGAACTATTAACTCCTTTGGGTGAACAGAACCGGTTTAGTACTTTATGGAATTATGTAGGTTCCTCACCGGGATATGAGATATATCTTGGAAGCTGCGAAGTAATTGGAAGTCTGTTATTAATCTTCAGACGAACTTATATATTTGGCAGCTTATTTATGTGTACTATTTTATGCAATGTAGCTGCCCTCAACATTTTTTATAATATACCTGTAAAACTTTATTCCTCTTTACTATTCGTTTGTGTTTTGTTTCTGCTTGTGCCTTTCACCCATCAATTAATTCAACTCTTTTTCAATGGCCGTGCAGTATCTCTGGACGAAAAGCATTATAAGTTTAACCGAGGCTGGAAAAAATATCTCATAATAGCACTTGGGGTTGCCTTACCAGCTTTTTGCTTTATTGCAGATACTTCCCGTATTAATAAAAGACATCAACAAAACCTGGTAAATGCCAAACGTGAGAAATTATATGATGTTACTTATTTTGTTACTAATGATACTTTGCCGCCCCTTTTAACCGATACCTTACGCTGGAAAAGATTTGCGTTTGCTTATAAAAATTCCGCTGTTATTTATAACATGCAGGATAAAGCTGGTTATTATCAATGTGATATTGATACGGTAAAACAAACGTATACACTGCACAATAATGCCGATACATCAAAATGGGACGCCTTTCATTATTCATATCCGCAAAAAAATATATTACAGCTTTCAGGAATATGGAAAAGTAATAAGGTAAATATTTTAATGAAGGAAGTTCCTATAGATAGTATGAATTTGAATAAAGAAAGAATAATATTCCTGCAGGATTAAAATGAAATAAAAAAATAACCGGAAGTATTATTCCCGGCTAGCTTCAGACATGAATCAAGTCCGGATTTAAAGAATCTGAATATTTCTTTCACGAAAGGGTTCAAAAATTTCGTTACCTGCGTCAATCTCTGTAACAATAGTATCCAGCATATCAATTGCACAAATTTTATAAGTTTCTGCCGTACCAATTTTATCATTCCCTGTAAGTGCCACTATCTTGTCCGAGCAACTTACCAGAGCACCATTTAGAACACAGTGAGAAATCTTGCGGGTGTAAGTACTACTGTTTCTCTTATACATAAGCATAGCAGATTTCTCAGTTGTTGCTCCCACACTTATCTCCCACTTCTTTGAAATAACGATGTAGGATTTTCATTTGACAGAAGAAGGGCTTCATTTGACAAACGACAACTATTATTCAACAGCAAACGTGCTGATTATCAATTGAAATGTTTATTACAAACCTATTAGAGATGATTTAATGAACATCAAGCCATCTTATCGGAAGACTTGCGTCAGTTGAAAGAAATCCTGATATGTATCAGCATCCTTATTCCATCCCGTCATTAATATGCAGTTTAAAGGCTGTGTAGATTACAGGTGATTTCAAATGCCATCATATGATAAAAATTACAATAAGCCTGCTGATGATATTACTGGGTGTTTCTGTAAGCAGCCAGGAAATTGATACCCGGAAACCAATTACCAAAGAAGATTATCTTCAAAAAAGCAAAAATCAAAAAACTACCGGGTGGATTTTACTGGCCGGTGGAACTTCCGTAGCCATAGCAGGGGTTATTATTGGCGGTAATGATACGGGTGATAGTGATGATATTTTTGGTCCAAATTTTGGAACTTCAGCAGGACTTTTAATAGGAGGATTAGCTGCTGATTTACTCAGCATCCCATTTTTTATCGGTTCGTCCAATAATGCCCGTAAAGCTGCTACCTTCAGTTTTAACCAGCAAAAGATAATGTACCCCGGGCATAACAATTTTGCAGTAAAAACGCAAGCGGCTATTAGTTTAACTATTCGTTTATAACAATAACGCCGGGCATTACATGACCTTACGGCAAGGGTTACACCTGCTATTGTTTCAGCAACAATATTAATTAAGCAGGTGCAAACATGAATGCCAGACCGTAAAACATAAATGTTTTAGCTTCTGAAATCCCTTCATCTATGTTAAATAGTTTTGACCGATACAGCCAGGATAATTATTTTAGGATCGAGTTTACCTAACTGAAGACTTGTATCAGAAGGGAACATCCGCAAACGATGGCGTATTAAGAAGGTACAATATCCAGTACTTTAATTTGTTTTTTATAGGCGTTTGGCAATACAAGAGATTTTAAAAACCAATCCATTTTTATTTTACGGCTTATCTTATAGATGGCAAGAATGGGCGAGAGCAGGGAAAACCTTCCCATTTTCAGCAGCTGTTTTGCATATAGTGGCACTACCATCTTCTGCAATTCTATTAATAATTTATATCGTGTCCATCCCAGATGCTTCCTGTATTGCCTGTAAAGGTCAACCGTATAATGACTTTTTTCGAGATCCGTTTCAAGATGCTGATTGCGCATGATTGTCCATTCATTATAATCTTCGGGTAATCCTTTTAACCCCATTCTTAATCCAACACGATTGAATACATCGAACAAATCTTCTTTTTCGGAATCCGTCATTTTTCTTTCCAGTAATTCAAAAGAAGCCATAGAATAATGTATCAGCATAAAAAGCACATCCCTGTAAGCCCAATCGGGTATTTTACTTCCCCGGCTATTTTCAACAGATGTATGTATGGCAGTAATTTTATCAATTGTTTTAAGGGCGGTTTCACTTTCAGAAAAAACTATTTGACGTGCATACAGCACAGTAGAAAATAATCTTCCTAAAGGATCGGCAGGAAGACGACCGGTGAAGTATAGCCAGTCTACCGCTTTGTTTAATGCGAACTCTGCAGAGGCTCCTGCAAAAACAAACAGAACTGTATCAGTTTTGCCCCATATTTTTCTTACGACAGATTGTTTGTCCACAAAGAAATCCATACACTAATTTAAAATATTAAAACAAAAGAATACGGGCAATTAAATTATTTAACGTTGGCGCAACGCAGTTCCGTGGTTCAAGGGCGTAGAATGTTTTTTATTTTATATAAAAACTTCAATATTTTGAAACGACAAAAAGCTCTTATGATGGGTGATGGCCAAAGAAAATTTTAAACCCGTAAAACATTTCTCAATTGTTTGCTGTTTTCACCTGCCTGGACATTGTTCAGGGGTGATAAAACTAAGAAAAATAAATTTTCCTTACCTGCTTCACTCTTATTATCTTGCCGCCTTATTTAAATCCAAACTTTATGAAATTAAACAACAGCAGTTTTTTTCTTTTACTATGTATTGCCATTTCTTTTTTTGTTAGTTCCTGTAAAAAGGATAATCCACCAGCATTTCAATCACAATTATTCCAGGGGGAGCATTCAAGGGTTAAAACGAAAACCGGCTCCAATTATTCCTACAGCTATTTTTATGACGTCAAAGGCCGTGTAATTAAGGAGACCTCTTCAGATGGTTCAAGGTATCAGTATTCTTATACGGATACCAGCATTGTTCAGATTACATACAATGCCAGCAGTCCAATAGATACGATAATCTTTAAGCTGGACACTGCTACCGGGCGGGTTACAAAAAGGACTAATGTTTATCCCGGCAGTTTTAATACATACACCTACAATGCCAATAAACAAATCCTGACAGACCAAAGTACTCTAGTTATCCCCAACAATCCGGATACTAAAAGTGAATACCGCTATTATTACAATAGCAGCAATAATCTTGATAGTTTAATATACAAGTATAATATTGGTACGGCTTCTCCCGGAGCTTATGCTTACCACTATGATGAATACTATACTGATAAAATTAACACCACTGGCTATGAGAATTTTGGACAGTTATTCTATGGCAAATCAAACAATAACCTTATTAAAGCACTCCGGTTTATTGACAATGCCGGAGTAACAACCACTTATAACTATGAGTATACCTTTGATTTACAGAACAGAGTTATTAAATCAGTGCAGACAGTATCTGGCACAACTACCAAGTATGAAACAACTTATACCTATTATTAGTAATTAATAATGATATTTTTCACAATATTGCCCTCCGTTACTAAAGTAACAGAGGGTTTTTATTTTAGCAACAGAGTAAGGTCTCTTGAAAGGAATGTTGTGGAGGTAAAGGACCTTGTGTTTATTGAACGAAACAGGCTCTACATTACACAAAATCTCTTGCCATTCCCTGAAGGAATGGCCTTATTCCCTGAAGGAATGGCCTTACTCCCTGAAGGAATGGCCTTACTCCCTGAAGGAATAGCCTTACTCCCTGAAGGAATAGACCGTTTTTAAACGGGAAATAAAGAAAAAAGAAAAAAATATTGTTTTTTAAGGCGGCGCAGGTACAAACTACCTGAGTGTGGGGAAGACCACTTACTCAGTGTATGGCTTTGCCTACGCTGTTCTTTCATAGTAGCTTGAAGTTACAATAAAAATCGGCGTAGGTATAACCTAACCTGATTGCTGAATCTTGTTCTATTTACCGGGTATACTTGGTCT
>JBLMVP010000364.1:0-6215 GCA_050256755.1 Sphingobacteriales bacterium
GTCTCTGATATTAAAGTAATTGGCTTTATCGGTGTAGCAGATAAAACAATAGAGATGTTATTTTTAGACCCCTATTTTATTGGTCAGGGATTTGGAAAAAAGCTAATAAAATTTGCTTTGGAAGAACTAAACGCTGACAAAGTAGATGTAAATGAACAAAACATAAATGCAGTTAAATTTTATTCTAAACTTGGGTTTGTAACTTATGAAAGAACAGAAAAAGACCCTGAAGGCAAAGACTATCCAATTTTAAAAATGAAACTTAAAAAGGAATGACAACAGAATTGCCGACGGAAATTTCAATAAGACAGTTTTAGAAAACTGGCTCAATTCCTTACGAATTATTTCTTTCTATTCCTGCAGGAAACAACAGCTGATATTTTCATCTATAGTATTTCAAATGCCGCAGGATCGGTTAAGGCAGACCACCCTATCGGGGATAGAAATCAAACATCAATTTAGTGTGGATACAATTATTTGCCAATTAACTTTACCCTGATATTATAACGCATACTAAGCCAATAATATCTTTTCCCCTTTTCATAATTGAATGCATAAAACCGTATACCCCATTTTTCAAATGCCAGCGCAGCAGTAATACCTTTATCAAATACTATATCCCTGCTTACATGTTTATCTAAAATAGTACTAATGCCAATGCGGAATGAATTGGTAATTTTATATCTCGCTACCGTCCAGTTAAAATAAAGGCTTTTATTTGGCTGTGTGTATTCAAAACTAAATTGGTTGTCAGTTGACAATGCCCATTTCCCGGATTCAAGTGAAGTTTGCAGCTCAACAGTTACAGCCTTAAAACTTCCAAAGACAAACCCAACTATTGGTACTATTTCAACAGGTTTTAATTTTTTTAAAATCTGCTTACCCACATTAATGGAAGCGCTGTTATCTGCTTCATAGTTATACCTGGCTTCAAAATAATAATCACCAAAAGAACCCGATATGGCGGGGTTAACATTAACCCTGCTGCTGCCATCACTTTTAGTATTAAACGTACCAATTGAAATGTTCAGCTCCTTTATTTTGGTTGTGCTTGAATCCTGGCCTGTACCATTCAACGCCATGCCTGCAAATACAATAACCAATTTTATGCTTTTCACTTTTTTATTGTTTAATTTATGTATCACATTACGCTTCACCAGCATCAGAGATGGCGGGTATATATTAGACCTCAGTTTTGGAAAGCTGTTACAAAACCCGTTGATTTATCACAGGAATAAAAAAAATACTTTTTCTATAATGGTGAGTTTATCAAACAGTGAGACTGGTGAGATGATTTACCGCGGAAGAAAGGGTGGCTTTTATTTTGAAATATTCTAGTTATTGCACACTTGTCTTGTCCCAAGCTATGATCTGACAGAACCAGGTACTAACTTGGGCAAATGATACGGGCAAGGATTTTAATAGTCCTGTTTTTTTTGCAATCTCTTACAGCAACAATACTACTTCTTTAAACCTAAAGCGGGTTCCTGCTGTTCAGGATAATGTTCGACTAATGGCTGAATCAATTGCCAAAAATGTTTCTTATGAAGGAACTGTTGCATGGCTTCGATACCTTGAAAACTCACCTGACTTCTTTATGGCATCAGATGGGCAACTGGTATTTTCGATTATTGACACATCAACAAACTTTATAAATAATATTCTCTTTAAAAGTATTCGAAAAATTGAATTGCGGATTCTGCCTGTAAGATGATACCTCATGATAGATATTTTACAGGAATTGCTCATCAAACTTATCATGGCTGGAAATTACACAATGCACATTGGTCAAGTATAGAGTGGTACGTTGAAACAGGTATTTGCTGTAGTAAAAAATAACAGCATATATCAACCTGATTATTGCTCAGCAAAACCGTAGAAACGATAAAAATTTATTTGTTTTTTTTCACAGTTCATGTTGTACCTACATGGAATAAATTAATTGAAACAACTTATGGTTATTTTTATATGGAACAGCATTGGGAATCTTAATCAACTCCTGCCGCCCGGCGTTTCGCTTATCGGATATTTTGTTACAAAGGTGCCGGTAGTTATCGGGATGTGGGCAGACACTGTGGCTTAGTTATTTTCAAGAAGCGAAAATTTTACAGATAAGGTTTGATGAAGCAGAGAGAGTTTTGTTTATCCGGGCCCTTTGCAGAAGGGCCCAGACAAACAAAAAATAATTGAAATCTAAAGTTTAATTCTTTGTATAAAAAACATAAGAAGCTGTATAGGGTATACTATCCTTCAGACCAAGTTGTGCTCCTTCAGGTATTGTTGCTGGTGCCAAACCTCCATGGGTGCATATCCGCTGAATAAAGGTCACCGGGTTACCAGGTGTGCTGAGGGCATCATCAGCCTTTAACAACAACCATTGAATAGCAGTTTGATCCTGAGTAGATCCCTTTACTTTTTTGGCGACTACTTTTTCATCCTTAAAAGGACCTTTTATAAATTGCCAGCTTGGACCTGCAAAGTGATCAATAATTGGGTTGAGAAAGTCTGGCCTTGTATATAAGGTTGCTAATGGTGCAATATTCACCCATACTAAAGTACCAGGATTTGTTGCACTTTGCTGAATCTCATAAATCTGAAATCCCCTGGCGAATGTCTGTAAAAAAAACTTGTTTCCTTCAGGCACATTCAAACTGTCCGGGATGGGACTGCAGGTAGTGATCTCAAGTACTGAATTCGCATCTGTTTTGATGTTACTCTGCAAATCGTTACTGGTTTTAAAACCGGCGTTCTGTTCTTTCTGGCAGCTTGTCATTACAAGCGCAAAACTGGCTATGAGCATAAAGCCATAGATGTTTTTCCTGGTTGCTTTTTTCATTTTTATAATTTAATTTTTCGCCTACTCTACTTCAGGATTTTCGGCTTCCTCCTGTTGTGGTTAATGCTTTCTTTGGTTAATGTCTTCGCCAAACACTGCTATCATTAATAAATCATCATTCCGTATTATGTTTATTTATTGGCAACGAGTATCTGAACATGGCAACACCATGTGGCATAGATATCCACTTTCCTTTTATAAGACAGGAGTACGTTTGATTACATACCCTCTCTTATTGACTGAAAGGTTAATTTTCTGAGACAGAGCTTTGGTTAATATTTTGAGGCAGGAGTTTTGGGTTAATATTAGGAGTGCATGCCTACAGTATGCAAGTACATAAGAAAATAATTACAGACAAGTTATAAACTACCAAACGGCAATGCCCGGGTAATAAAAGGTGTCATAAATCTTTCTATCGATTTGTTTTGCTTTCTGTTTTCCTGCTGTTTTAACTATTGGATATTTTGTTACAATTAGAATCACGATAGTTATCTGTACAGCATGATGTAATTTTATTAGCAACAGAATAAATTTTTATCTTTAGTAAAAATATTCTTGCCCCATTACCTGAGGTGATGAATAAATGAAGTCCCAGCAGCACAAATGCCCGAACTTTGGCAGAAAGTATATTGGACACCCTACACGACTTAACAGCAGATAAAACAAACATCAAAACTGAAATGATTTTTAAACCAAGCTTTCCAACCAATCTGCATCAAGCTGCTGCTGAATTAGTAAGAGACTACTTTTTGACAATCCCTAATGTGGACACTGTTTTAGTTGTGAATTCTTGTGCAAGAGGACAAGCTGTGCCCGAAAGCGACCTTGACTTTGCAATATTGGTAAATCCTGACACGACTCCTGCTGAAATAAAAAATATTGAAACCGATTGGCTAATTTATTCCGAAAAACAGCCGACATTTTTAAAATATAAACAGTCAAACCAATTTGCTCATTTGCATTTGGACATCATTGACGGCAATTACACTCCAACAATTTTAGAAATTGGTGTTGCATCAGATTTTTTTGAAATAGAAATTGGAAATCAAATTTGTTATTCAGCGCCAATGGACAATGCGGGTTCTTATTTTCAAGAACTTCAAAATAAATGGCTGCCTTATTACAATGAAGAACTTCGATTACAACGCTTCGCTATGACGCGAAATGCTTGCGAATACGATTTAAACCATATTCCACTTTTCATTAACCGTGGTTTGTATTTTCAGGCGTTTGACATTTTATGCAAAGCATTTCAAGAATATCTGCAGACACTTTTTATCGCTAACAAAACTTATCCAATTGCGTACAATAAATGGATTAAGGAACAAATTGTAAAATGGCTGAATAAACCAGACTTGTATCCAAAGCTCTCACCAATTTTATCAATAAGCAATATAGAAAGCAATGAGATTAATGATAAAGCAAAACTGCTGCGTGAACTTTTGAACAATTTGATAAATGAATAGCATAACAAAAATACCTGCTGCTAATTTTAGCTTTTTTGTTATTGAGGCTGTACAAACAATACTTAATTTTTAGTTGTTAGCTTCACCTTAATTATAATTTATCTTGAGTTCGGATGGACGGCATAGCATCACTTTTGTGCTATTGTAGAGGTGAAACAAATATCATTCAACTTCTGTATTGCTGAACCCTTTCCGTCATTCCTCAACCCTACTTCGGCATTCAATAATAAACAGATTTAGCATAGCATGTTCCTTTGATGCATAAATCAAAATAGATGCAAAAAATATTGGCCTTTGTTATTCTACTATTATGTCTTCAGTCAGTAACTGCTCAAACTATTGTAAAAGGAAAAGTTATTGATAATAACAAAGTGCCTGTTGCTGCTGCTACAGTTTTGATACTGGCCAAAAATGACAGCAGCCTTGTAAAAGGGCAGGCAACAAATGCAGAAGGGATTTATGAACTCACTAATATTACAGCAGGCAACTATATTTTAATGGTGGAAATGGTAGGTCACCAAACCATTTACCAAAATTTAAATGTTTTACCGAATCAAAAAATTAATGAACAGGGCACACTTACTTTAATAGCAGGCGAAGTTTCATTAAATGAAGTGGTGGTTACGGGGAAAAAACGTTTATTTGAAACCCAGGTTGACAGAACAGTTTTTAATGTACAGAATAGTCCCGCAGCAGCAAGTTCAACTGTCCTTCCCGTGTTAGCCCCGTCGCCAAATATTGATCTTGCCAGGGTAACAAACCAGATTTCAATGAATGGTAAACAAGGGGTTATTGTGATGCTGAATGGCAAACCCATGCGTACGGAACAATCTGTATTAATGCAATATTTAGGTGGTTTAACAGCAGTCAATATTAAGAAAATTGAATTTATTCATACACCACCGGCCTCCGTGGATGCCGCGGGTAACGCAGGTGTTATAAATATCGAAACTATAAAGAAAGAAGATGAAGGCAGTGGGGAAAGTACTTCAGTTAGAAAAAATTCAGCAGGCATCTCCGGAAAATAACGGAGTAAATGGAACCCTGTCCGATGAATCACCTTTTATTTATATTAAGAGCGAAAGACAATTTATAAAGATTTTGCCCGATGATATCCTGTTCATAGAGAGCATTAAAAATCACGTAAAGATTATTACCCGAAAGGAGATACTTATTACGCTAATGAGTATTTCTGAAATGGAAGAAAAATTACCACCACAACGTTTTTTAAGGATACACCGTAGTTATATCAGTTCTGTTTCGAAAATTGAAAAATTCACACATGCTTCTGTGACTATGGGCAAACAGGAATTACCAGTAGGTGAATTTTATAAAACTGAAGTACTGAAAAGATTGAATCAAAACCTTATTTAGTTAACGACTTATTGGGGAAATATTTTTTTAGGCGAGACCATTTATGACCCTATGGTGTATTTACAAAAACTGGTGTGACCAATGCTTTGTATCTCCTTCTGGTCTTCGTTTGAAATAAGGACTAATTCCACTCTATTATCTGTACTTCGCCAATACCTGTTCATTATCGGCAAGCAGATAGATACTCCGAAAAAGACATCCTGGCTAAAAGACGCAACTAATAGTCCAAAGCTTTTCTTAATTGAGCAATCGAAATTTAAACATTTAACAGAACAGTTGAAAGTGGCATAACTTTATCATGTCATTTTTTAATTTGAATATATAACTACTTTTACTGGCTTAAATGGTTTTTTAAATTAATCGAAAAAAAGCCCTGACTAAATTTTACCTGCCAAATGCTTTCAACAAGACATGAAATATTTATTGAAGTGGCAACAAACCTTAGTTTCTCTAAAGCCGGCGAAGTATTGTTCATTAGCCAGCCAGCCATCAGTAAACATATGAAAGCATTGGAAGCCTTTTATAAAACAACTTTATTT
>JBLMVP010000365.1:0-3813 GCA_050256755.1 Sphingobacteriales bacterium
ATCTACTTTATGTATAAAAATAAGCTTTTTACCGGTCGGTGTCCCCACCGACCGGATTTATGAACTAAATGAATTCCCAAATCACAAAACTATCTGCATCACCAGTTTCGGTTGGTGAGGAGAGGCTGACCAAGAATGTTTTTTAGATATTCCGGTGGTTGCTGATATTACAATCTTTTTATGAAGTACAAAAAAATGTAAAGACTTCTTTAGTCTATTTTGAGCTGATGTATTTTCCTCAGGTTATGTCCTATGCAGATTAATTGCCATTCTGCGGTTGTTTTGATAATTCCCTTCATATAAAGGTGTATGTAATTGAGGTTGTGTTTGATGTTCCCAAATATCGATTCAATGCGCATGCGTTTGAGGTATATTGATTTTCCTTCTTTACTATTTAATCTTTCTCTTATTTGCTGCCGGATAGATTCTCTTTCTTCCACATGTATCTGCCGGTATATCCCTTTTGTGCAAAGTGTCTGTTTATCACAAGTCCGGCAATCTTTACATTTATATACTCTGCTTTTCTGTTTTGTTCGCTTATGTACGCTATAGGTGTAAAAAGGTAATTCTTTATGCTGGGGACAGGTAAAGCAATCCTTTTCTTTATTATAAACAAAATGATTTCTGTGATAGGGGTTTTGCTCTTTTTCTGTTTCGGTGTTCCTTTGCTGGTCAGGGATAAAAATCGTTTTATTCCGGTTATGCAGTTCTTCAAAGTTGTCAAAAGTAGCATACCCGCTGTCTGCAAGTATGGCTGCATACCGGTCTGCTGTATTTTGTTCTGCGGTGTTTACTGACTTGATTGTTTCCACACGGTCACTGCAATTATTAGAGGTGTATGCCCCTACTATAATACCATCTTCGGTAATGGCTGCCTGGCAATTGTAATTAAGGTCAATGCTTCCCTTATTCTTTATATATTTTGCTTCGTTATCTGTCAAATTAATCCGCTCTTTGTTTCCTGTCAGTTGTTCTATCACCTGCCTGATCTTTTCTTTCAGTTTCTGCTTTGAATGAAGTTCTTTGGGTAATTCATCACCTCTGCTGTTTCCATACTGTTCATCTTCTTCTTTGTCTGTCCGGTCAGCTTCCTCCAGCATGTTTTTTATATCTGCATCTATGCGTTCAATCCATTTTTCATATCCTTCTTTATTTTTTGTTCTTTCTGCACTGGCATTGGCTTTTAGTTTTGTTCCATCTAAAATAAGTATACCTGCTTTTGCCATGCCCAGTCCTTTACATAACTGAACAATGTGAACAAAAGATTGCTGTATAAACTCAGTATTGTTTTTACGAAAATCATTGATCGTCCTGAAGTCTGGTTTGTACATGGATGCCAGGTACATAAAAGCAGTATCCTGTTCGCAGGCTGCGGCAATCCTTCTGCCAGAACGAATACCTATACTGTACCCGTAAAACAATAACTTTAATAATAAATGAGGCGGATAACTTTTTTGACCCAGAAAACTGTACCTAGATTCAATAATAGAAACATCGATCGTCTCCACCACATCATTAATGACCCTTGCCAAATGGCCGGCAGGAATAAAATCTTCCACACTGGGTGGCAAAAGAAATAATTGCTCGTTTTTAACAGGCTTGAATTTTTCCATGTTACCAAGACAATACAAATAATTATTTTGTTGCTTGTACTATGAATTCTCGGTCAGCCTCAAGACACCAACCGATAAAGTAATGACCATCTTCCCAAAGTAAATGGTCACCTGTTGTATTAAGGATGACCATCTTCCCAAGGTAAATGGTCACCTGTTGTACTAATGATGACCATCTTTCCCTGGTAAAATGGTCATTTTTTAGTAGTAATAAAGGTCATTATTCAGGCATACGGCACCGTTAATTGCTAAAATTTGGGTGATTTAACGGGTGCTTTTTACCGTTTTTTCACCCATTTTTAATCTTTTTTGTAAAAAAATAAGCTGTGCCGGGGGGTGGTTTTAAACATACTGTGTTTTTTTTCACATATGCAATACCTCAAAGCGGGTATTGTATTTCTTGCGGAAGCATAGTTTCTTTGCTCTGCCAATCCGGAAATAAGATCTCTCCGGGTTTTTTTAAAAATTAAACTTTTATCTAATGAAATCAAGAGCCCTTATCAACTTCTCCAAATACACCGACGGTGCATTTGAAAGCAAGGTACACACCATCCTTAGCTGTATGAAGGACAATCTCAATTTTACAACTCCTGTGCCCGACCTTGCCGCTATTACCGCCGCCGCTGCCGCTTACTCAGCCGCTTTAATAAAAGCGAGTACGGGTAACAGGGAAAATATTGCTGATAAAAATGAGAAACGCAGGGTACTCACCAACCTGCTGCGCAGCCTTTGCATTTACGTAACCCTAACGGCTAATGGCGACCGCATTGTGTTATTAAGCTCCGGTTTTGACATTAGTAAAGATGCTGAACCGATGACCATCAGCAAACCTGAAAACCTGCAGGTAATCAATGGCATTAGCTCCGGCGAATTACTGGTAAGTGTAAATGCAGTTAAAGGCGCTTATGCCTACCTGCACGAATATACTATTGATGAAACTCTGGCTCCCGGCAGCTGGGTTGTTACACCCAGCACCAGCAGCAAAATAACTTTTACCAACCTGCTAAGCGGTACTAAATATTATTGCAGGGTAGGGGCTATAGGCACTAACGGCCAGCTACTGTACAGTGATCCATTGGCCCGCATAGTTGCATAACTTTTTTCTCTGTTCATGAATCAAAGGCGAATACCAAAGACCACCGCGGGGGTGGTCTTTTTTTATTGGAAACAGTGAGGTTGTATTGATGCAACTGATAATACAAAAATGTATAACACTATTCTATTAATTTTCAAGGATATTATTTTATAAAGGATATCGTATTATATCATTAATTTACGTGTTGGGCGCCATTTTAAACAGTCATTACATTTATACAATTTGCCTTGACAAATAAATATTTTACTTTACTGATAACTATCTTTTTAGCTTCCTGTGGAACAACAGGACATATTGTGTTTTATCATTTTAATGCCTCGAAATATGAAGTAGAAAAGGAAATTGACAATCTATTGAAAGCCGACTCTACTTTTCTTGTACCATCAAAATGGAAGGAACATACCGAAGGAGATTACTTTGAAAGAAAATATTTTTATTTTAAAAGTAACCCAGAAGAATTTTATCAAATTGGTTTTACGGATGACAGTACTGTTTGGAAACAGTCCGCAACAAGCAGACTTGGATTTATAGCGATATATCAAGGAAATCAATTCCAATACGAAAGCGACTTATCAAGCAATACGATTGAACGAATAACTAAACGTTTTGAAAATGAAGTTTTATCAAGAATAAAATACACATATTACAAGAGTGAATAAAAGCGAACGCACAACATGAACTATGTAAAAAAACATTTAATGAAACGACTTATTTATTTTATTGCATTTCTTACTTTGACAATTACTTCTTTTGGACAAACCAAAGACGAGAACTTGAAGATTGTTTGGCCCGAAGAATACAAGTGGAAAATTGGTAATAACCAAGAAGATAACACAACCCATTTTATAGAAATAATTCCAGGTAAGGAAAATATAAATAAGTGGACAATGTTAGGGACAATGATGTCTCTGAAAAATGTAAAAATTTCTTCGACTGACCAAGTTGTTCAAATGTATACCGAATCATCTTCAAAAGAATCTTCAAAAGCAAAGTTGACCGTTTTAGAAAAAAATGACACAGCAAAAAACATTTGGGTGATTTTTAAAATAGAGACTCCAAGTTTTCCTAATGACCCCAAACCTGAATCACAATTATATTATGCAA
>JBLMVP010000366.1:0-4003 GCA_050256755.1 Sphingobacteriales bacterium
TTTGGTTCACCACAACTAAGCATTGAACTCCCGTACTTAGGATGTTTTGTCCCCAAATAAGGATTGTTTGATTCTACTTCTTTACTCAGCCAGTTACCCGGTTTTTCATCATCAAAAGCCATTGGACATTCCTGGAAGTATAATTTAGACTCATCAAAACGGATAGTACGGAGAAAATCATAAAGGTTTTGAGAAACCATATTAAAATCTTCTCTCTTTTTTTCAATAGTAGTCTCGCCCATTAATCCGGCTAATTCTGTTTTAATATTATCTAATGGTCCCAGGGCAGATTCATAAATAACCGTATCTTTTTGTATTTCTGTAATTTTTAAACTATCCAGTGCCATTTTTAATTCCTGTGCAGATTTACCTACCGCAGTGGTATCCCAGTTAACAAACCCGGTTGTCATTGCAAAATAAGATGTCATTACTGGTGTGAGGGATTGATTAAAAGAAGCACTATGCTTGCTTACCGCTATTGGTTTTGCTTTTTCTTCGGGTGTTCCTGCCTTTTTCTTATTAAAAAAAAGAAACCATACTGCTAAAAGGATTGCCAGCATCAGTACGGGTATAACTATTTTCTTATTCATCTGGTAAAAATTTATGCAAAATTAACACTCCACATTCGTTTTGGTTCAGGATGCCTGTTAATTTTTACACTTATCCTTCACCTAATTGCAATAAATTTGCGCCTTCAATACAAGAATTATGCTGGCAGGATTTCAAAATATGACCTTTGAGTTTGGTGCAAGAGCAATTGTAAGTGATGCTACCTGGCATATCTATGCAGGGGAACGTATAGGATTAATAGGCTATAACGGAACAGGTAAGTCCACCTTATTAAAAGTACTGGTGGGTGAATATAAACCATCCGCCGGTGAAGTTATCCGCAGCAAAAACACTTCTATTGGCTACCTGCACCAGGACTTATTAAGTTTTGATACCAATGATTCCATACTCCAGGTTGCTCTTGGAGCTTTTGAAAGGATATTGCTATTGGAAAAAGAGATTGAAGAATTAGGAAAGGAGCTGGAAAAAAATCATGAAGATGAAGTGTTATTGCACAAATACACCGATAGCCTGCATGAAATGGAAACTTTGGGCGGCTATAATATTCATCATCAAACAGAAGAAGTATTACAGGGATTGGGTTTTTTGAATGCCGATTTACAACGACCATATAAAGAGTTTAGTGGTGGCTGGCGGATGCGGGTACTTTTAGCAAAAATGATTTTACAAAAACCGGATTTATTATTATTAGATGAACCAACCAATCACCTTGACCTCCCATCCATTGAATGGTTAGAAAAATATTTATTGCATTACCAGGGAGCAGTGATTATCGTATCGCACGACAGATTGTTCCTCGACAGAATGGTTACAAAAATTGTAGAACTATTCCAGGAGCAATTGCATATTTATGCGGGCAATTATTCGTATTACGCCAAAGAAAAAGAATTGCGTATGGAAATGCAGCAAAGGGCTTACGAAAACCAGCGGGAATTTATCCGTCAGCAGGAACGGTTTATTGAACGTTTCCGTGCAAAGGCATCCAAAGCTGCTGCTGCTCAAAGTGCCATGAAGCGTTTGGATAAATTGGAACGGGTGGAAGAAGCTAATGCCGGCCGGCCGGAAATCAATATTAATTTTCAGGTGGATGTTATCCCTGGTAAAATTATTTGCACACTGAAAGATATTTCCAAAAGTTACAGCGCTGTAAAAATTGTAGAACACACATCTGCAGAAATAAACCGCGGTGATAAAATTGCATTGATTGGGGCAAATGGTAAAGGAAAGTCTACCCTGTTGCGGATTATTGCCGGTGCAGATTCTTTCACAGGCGAACGTAAATGGGGACATAATGTACAGGAAAGTTTTTATGCCCAGCACCAGTTAGAAGCTCTGGACATAAACAACAATATACTTGATGAAATGAAAAATTGCGGCAGCCAGAAAACAGAACAGGAACTGCGCAATTTATTAGGGTGTTTTTTATTTAGTGGTGATGATGTGGAGAAAAAAATTAAAGTATTAAGTGGAGGTGAAAAAGCAAGAGTAGCTTTAGCAAAAACCATTGTAAGCAAAGCCAACTTTTTAATACTGGATGAGCCAACCAATCACCTCGATATCCTTTCTGTTGAATTGCTGATTGAAGCATTAAACAAATACCAGGGCAGCTTAATACTGGTAAGTCATGATCGTTATTTTATTTCAAAGACAGCCAATAAAATTTGGGAGATTGAGGATTACCAGGTAAAAGAATTTAATGGCCCTTATGATGAATATGTGGAATGGAAGGAAAGAAAAAAAGCTGGCAATGGGCAATTAGCAATTAATAAAGCGGATGTAAAAAAACAAAGTACAAACGATAAGGAACAGGTAGCTATTGCAAAGCAGCCGGCAATCAACAACCAGCAACCGGCAACCAGTATAAATAAAGAAGTAAAAAAAGAATTACAAAAACAGCAACGGTTATTACAGCAGGCCGAAGAGAAAATCGCAAAGCTTATTGAAGAAAAAAATAATTTAGAAGCATCATTAACCCTGCCTGAGACTTACTCCGATAAAGATAAATTTTTAAAAGCCGAAACTGATTACAAAAAAAAGAGTAATGAATTAGCTGCTGCAAACACAGAATATGAAAAACTCTTTGAAAAAGTAATGGAGCTGGAAGAAAAGATAATGGGTTAAATAAATTTTCGCTCTTACCACTTTAACTTAAATCATTCTATTAAGTTAAAAAAAATGCCATCCCTAAGAATAGGGACGGCTTATACCTATAAGAGAACCAACAAAAAGCCTTGAATATTATTTAGAATCCTGATCCGCGGATTTAATAATGCCTGTATAATAAATATCGCCGGCAGTATTTATCTGCTTGACCCGGTAATATGTTTTTGTTCTTTGTTTAATTGGTTTATCACCAAATTCAAAATAGTTATGATTACTGGTAGTGGGTTTGGGGCCAAGAATCATAGCAACGGTTTTAAAATTTAAACTATCCTCACTTTTCTGCACTTCATAGTAAACCGTTGGTATATCAGCCTCTGCTTCCCATGCAATAATATTTTTACCTGTAGCAGGTTTAACAGCAAAGAATTTGATTTTTGGGAGAGACGAATCCGAAACAGCTGATGGTTTCAGCATTAGTGCAGCGAAAGAAGAAAAGCTAAGCAGCAGTAAAATAGCTGTAAGCGTAACAATTACTGTTATCATTGTTTTCATTTGGTACGTTATCAAAAAATCAATTCATAAAAAGCCACTAACCATTTTGGTTTTACGGGTAACGGAAAGTGGCAATAACGGTTTTTACTGCAAGGAGATTAAGTACGGGGTTTATTAACAAAGGATAGAAGAGAGAGAAAAACTTTTTTTGAATATGCTTATTGAGAGGGATTTGCTGTAGCAATCTTTTCAATAAAGCCGGATTATTATAACGCTAATTTATAAAATTATTTTTTCTTTTCGCAATAACAGGCTGCTTATTTTCTGCACGAACCGGAATTAATTGCGGTTTTTTATAAATCAAATCCAGGATGCGCTGCCATTGTGCTGCACTTAAAAATTTTACCCGGGTCATATTGTTAATCATTGTTTTCATTTTAATTATCAAAAAGGTAAATAGGTGTTTTTCAAAAAGAATAACTGATAATAGTGCTGATTAATTTTTCATGAGTTTAGTCCTTTCAGAAAGCTCACCATTAATCATCACCTCTGCTATATATAACCCTTTGGGTAAAGAACCAAGGTTATAAACAGCCACATTGTTAAATCCTTTTGATAAAGTGTTTTTCTTAGCAACCATCGTTTGTCCGTTAGCATTAATAACCTTGATATCCATTACACCACTTACTTCTGACATGTATTTCACAGTAATGTTATCAACAAAAGGGTTAGGGTTCACCTGTATCAGGTTTTGCTTTTGGGAAAGCTTTACACTGCGTACAGGACTGTAGGTACTTTTACCATCAATGTCTGATTGCTTAATACGGTAGTAAATAGT
>JBLMVP010000367.1:0-2632 GCA_050256755.1 Sphingobacteriales bacterium
AAAAACAATTGGCTAAAATTGAAGCAAAACAAAAAAAAGAAAAATAAACTATCGCCAACATGAACTGTGTAAAAAAACAAAGCTCCAACCGCAGAGGATCGCAACAATTATTCTACACGGAAGCCTTTAAACAAAAAATTGTAAATGAAGATAATATTTAAAATTATTATTTATCAGTTCATATTCCGATACTCATTCGGAGACTTTCCCACCCGCTGCTTAAACAAACGGCTAAAATGCTGTGAATATTTAAAGCCCAGTTCATAAGCAATCTGGTTAACAGATTTGCTTTGGTCAAATATTTTTTCTTTCGCCACATCAATTACTTTCGATTGAATGTACTCCTGCGCTGTTTTGCCTGTTTCTTTTTTTATCAGGTCACCAAAATAGTTGGCTGACAAATTCAGTTCACCGGCACAATAAGCCACCGAAGGCAAACCTGTTGTTTGTGGTTTGTCCGATTGGTAATAATCGTTCAACAGGGTTTCAAATCTTTCTAAAATGCCTTTATGTACATTATCACGGGTAATAAACTGGCGGTCGTAAAAACGTATGCAATAATCTAAGAACAGTTCAATATTAGATACAATAAGCTTTTTGCTGTGCTTGTCAATGTTATGTTGCAATTCGTATTCAATCTTTAAAAAACAATCCAGCACAATTTTTCTTTCACGGTCTGATAAATGAAGTGCTTCGTTCGATTGATACGCAAAAAAACTATAATCCCGAATATGCCGCCCAAGAGAAGTGCCATGTATTAAATCAGGATGAAACACCAGTGCATAGCCTTTAGGCTGATAGGTTTCTCCATTGCTGTTGATGCCTGCCACCTGGCCCGGCGCCAGAAAAACCAATGTGCCTTCCTGGTAATCGTAAGTATGCCGGCCATACACCAAATCGCCGCACTTCACATCTTTTAAAAATATGGTGTAAAACCCGAAATACATCCGGGAACCCTGCCGTGGGGCCGCCTTCGACAAGTCAACAACACTCACCAGCGGATGCAGCGTTTCGTTGTTATTAAAGGTATTGTAATCATTGATTGTCTCAAACCTTCGCATGTTATCCATATTGCTGTTATTTATCTATTCAAAATTACTGCTTTATTAATCTCTCAGTAACCCACCACATCCTAATCGGTAATATTGGTAGTTTAATCCGTAATCTGTATACCGGGCAGGCGGTAAAACCCTCAGACCTTTGTATTGTAAAGGGAAATCAGTTATGAAAAAGGTTACATTAAATAACGGTGTGGAAATGCCCATTCTTGGTTTTGGGGTTTTCCAGGTAACGGACCCGGCAGAATGTGAAAAAAGTGTGGTTGATGCCATTGAAACTGGCTATCGTTTAATTGATACAGCTGCATCATACCAAAACGAAGCGGCGGTAGGAACAGCGATAAAAAGAAGTGCTGTGGCAAGAGACGAACTGTTTATTACAACTAAACTTTGGATACAGTCTGATGGTTATGAAGGAACAAAAAAAGCTTTTGAAAATTCATTAAAACGATTGCAATTAGATTACCTGGACTTATACCTGATGCATCAGCCGTTTGGAGATGTGTATGGTGAATGGAGAGCCATGCAGGACTTGTACAAAGAAGGAAGGGTTAGAGCGGTTGGCGTGAGCAACTTTCATCCTGACAGGCTTATTGACTTAATTATTCACAACGAAATTGTTCCCGCAGTTAACCAGGTTGAAACGCATCCGTTCCATCAGCAAATTGAAACGCAGAACTTTCTTGAGAAAAATAATGTACAGATAGAATCCTGGGGGCCGTTTGCCGAAGGCAAAAACAATATCTTTAATAATGAGCTGCTGCTTTCAATCGCAAGCAAATACAACAAATCAATTGCGCAGGTTATTCTTCGCTGGCTTACGCAAAGAGGTGTTATTGCCATTCCTAAATCAGTTCGAAAAGAAAGAATGGAAGAGAACTTCAATATTTTCGATTTTGAATTAAATACTGAAGATACAGAAGCCATCAAAACATTGGACACAGATACCAGCCTCTTCTTTGATCATCGTGATCCTGCAATGGTAAAATGGCTGGGAGAAAGGAAATTAAATGTTTAATTCACTAAAAAAATAAATTATGAGATCATCAATTTTGGGATTGTTTGTATTAATAATGAGTGTGCAATCTTCTTATGCGCAACAGCCACCAACGGAAACAATTAAAACGGCGACAAACAATACGCCTGAACAACAGAAGATCATCAATCTTTCTAAACAGAAATGGGATTGGATGTCGGACAAGAATGTAGATTCTTTAAATGTGCTTTTTGATGATAAAGCTATGTTCATTCACATGGGAGGAACCTGGGGGAAAACCCAGGAACTTACTACCATCAAAAGCGGTGGCATTTGGTATAAGAAAGCTGAGGTTTACGCAGTCGTAGTAAACCTATTTGGTAACACTGCCATCCTTTTGAATGACATTGAGCTGGTTGCAGAAGTTGGCGGACGTGAAGTCACTAATCCTTTTATGGTGACCGAGGTGTATATCAAAGAAAATGGTAAATGGAAGATGGGGTCTCTCACTTTTTCACATCTCATGAGGCCGGTTAAAATGAAAAATAATAACTAGACATGTGCGAATGATATTGCCATGTGAAGCCATGATGACGAT
>JBLMVP010000368.1:0-5916 GCA_050256755.1 Sphingobacteriales bacterium
TGAAACCAAAGCTTAGTTTCTGGCAAATTATTAACATGAATGTTGGGTTTTTTGGAATCCAGTATAGTTTCGGTTTACAACAAACAGCTATTAATCCCTTATATACCTTTTTACACGCCAGACCCGAGGAATTACCTTTCCTCAATTTAGCGGGGCCTATGACAGGCTTACTTATTCAACCATTAATTGGCGCTATGAGCGACCGTACCTGGCATCCACGCTGGGGCCGCAGAAAACCATTTTTCCTGATCGGTGCTATTTTTTGCAGTCTTTGTCTTTTTGCTTTTCCTTTTAGCAAATCACTATGGATGGCTGTAGGATTATTGTGGATTTTAGATGCTGCTAATAACACAGCAATGGAACCTTACCGTGCTTTTATAGCAGATAAGTTACCGGAGAAACAAAGAGCCCTTGGATTTCTTACACAAAGTTTTTTTACCGGGCTTGGTATTACATTAGCCAATCTGTCACTGGGATTTTTTAAAAATATTATTTCAGGCGAAACAAAAACAGATGATGGCCAATCAGGAATTCCTTATTGGGTGTTCGGATCATTCTTCGTTGGAGCTATATGTTCTATTGCATCAGTTTTATGGTCGGTAACAACTACACCGGAAATTCCGCCGACAGCAGAAGAACTTGCCGAATTAAAAGCAAGAAAGAAAGGGTTACTTGAACCTGTTAAAGAAATCTTTGCTGCTATTAAAGATATGCCGGGTGTAATGTGGAAACTGGCTGTAGTTTATTTTTTTCAGTGGTATGCTATGTTTTGTTACTGGCAGTTTGTTTCCTTAAGCATTGCAAAATCTGTATTTAACACCACACCTGATGGAAATAAAGAATTGTATGAGCAGGCTGTTGTTTGGGCCGGTAAAGTAAATGGTTTTTATAATATTGTAACTTTTGCTTCTGCATTCGGATTGGTTTGGCTGGCACGAAGGTTCAGCGCTAAGTTTGTTCATATAACTTGTCTTGCTTTAGCCGGAATAGCTTTGCTGATTTTTCCGCACATTGAAAATAAGAATTTACTTTTTGCTCCTATGATTGGCTTTGGTATAGCATGGGCAAGCATGATGGGTGTACCTTATATTATGGTTGTAGGTAGTATTCCAAAAGAAAGATATGGAGTTTACATGGGTATTATTAATATGATGATTGTAATACCAATGATAATGCAAACACTCAGTTTTGGTTATATCTACAAAAACTTCCTGGGAGATAACCCTGCCAATGCCATAACATTTGCAGGCGTATTGCTACTATTAGCAGCTGCAGCAACCATGAGAATAAAGAAAGATAAAGTGGAAGAAAATGTGGTAATACCAGCAGGTGGCGGACATTAAATAATTCTCTGCAAAAAACCAATTAATGATGCGAACAATATTAAATGCTTTTATTACAGGGCTTATCATCGTAACTATTAATTGTTCCTGTAATTCTGCAGATACAAAAAAAGATATTTCTTCTGCAGCAAGCGATACATCTGCACGCAAATGGTGGAAAGAAGCAGTGGTATATCAAATTTATCCACGCAGTTTTAAAGATAGTGATGGCGATGGTATTGGCGATCTGAAAGGCATTATTTCCAAACTGGATTATATTAAAAGCCTGGGCATTGATGCCGTTTGGTTAAATCCGATCTACAGTTCTCCCAATGATGATAATGGTTATGATGTAAGTGATTACCGCAACATCATGAAAGATTTTGGAAACATGGATGATTTTAATGCCTTATTAAAAGGTATGCATGAAAGGGGAATTAAATTAGTATTGGATATTGTTGTTAACCACAGCAGTGACGAACATGAATGGTTTAAACAAAGCCGCAGTTCCAGAACAAGTCCTTACCGTGATTATTATCATTGGTGGAATGCAGAAAGAGGAAAACCAAATCACCGTTACAGTTTGTTTGATGTAAACCATGATGCATGGAAATATGATTCACTCACCAATGCTTATTACCTGCATTATTTTTCAAAAAAGCAGCCCGACTTAAACTGGAAAAATCCAAAACTTCGCCAGGAAATTTATGATATGATGAAGTTTTGGGCAGACAAAGGAGTAGATGGTTTTCGATTAGATGCGTTTCAGTTTGCAGCAAAGGATACAACCTTTCCGCCAATGCCTGCCGATCTAAATACAAAATTTGAAAAGTATTATGGCATGGGTCCGGGCCTGCACGATTATTTAAAAGAAATGAATAAAGAAGTGTTTAGTAAATATGATGTAATGAGTGTGGCTGAAGGCGCCGGTCAAACTTTTGAGGATGCCCATAATTTAGTAGATGCAGATCGAAATGAATTAGGAATGGCTTATGCATTTGATGGTGTTAACCTTGCAAAGACGGACGGCTACAACATAATGAAGTTTAAAGAAATATTTACCCGTTGGGATAGTGCTTTTGCTGAAAAAGGATGGCTCTCCATATTTCTTGCCAACCATGACCAGGCAAGATTAGTTAGCCGCTTTGGCAATGATAAACCGCAGTTCAGAGATGCATCTTCTAAAATGCTTATCACATTTTTAATGACCATGCGTGGTACACCTTATTATTACAATGGTGATGAGCTGGCAATGACCAACGCTGGTTTTAATAAAATTGAAGACTACCGCGATATGCCAACACTAAATGAATACCAGCATCAAAAAAATATTGGCGGCGATTTAAACAAGTACATGAAGTTTGTAATGTTCAATTGCCGTGATAATGGCCGAACTCCTTTTCAATGGGATAGCTCAGCGAATGCAGGATTCAGTACCGGCACACCCTGGTTAAAAACAAATCCTAATTACAAATCAATTAATGCAGCTGCACAGGAAAAAGATGCCAACAGTTGCCTGAACTACTTCAGAAAAATGGTAAAGCTGAGAAAAGACAACTTTGCGCTTGTTTATGGAAAATACACATTGCTTGATAAAGACAATCCAGATGCATATGCCTACACAAGAGAAATGGATGGAAAGAAATTTTTAGTGCTGCTTAACTTCACGAGCAAAGATGTAACAGTAAATACAGGTATTGATGTAAGTAAAGCAAAAATTTTAATCAATAATTATTCAACCGCTTCAGCAACAGGTCAGCTAAGACCGTATGAAGCCATCATTTATGAATTATAATGTTATGAATAAGATTCTTTGTATTGGCGAAGCATTAATTGATATGATTTGTACTGACAAAGGCAAATCATTGTCAGAAGGTCAGCATTTTTTAAAAAAACCAGGTGGTGCGCCTACTAATGTAGCTGCAGCCGTTGCCGCTTTAGGTGGTACAGTGGAACTGGCGGCAAAAGTGGGTGCAGATCCGTTTGGTAAACACCTGATTGATGTAATGCAATCTTTTAATGTTTCCACTAAATGGGTTTTACAGGATGAAAATTATTTTACAACATTTGCTTTTGTCTCTTTAATGGAAAATGGTGAAAGAGATTTTTATTTTAACCGTGGAGCTGATGGTCAGTTAAGCCGGGAAGAAGTGGATAATATTAACCTGGATGAATTTTCTATTATTCATTTTGGTTCTGCCACGGGTTTTCTTCCAGGGCCATTACAGGCGGCCTACCAGGGATTAATGCAAAAAGCTTTGCAAAGAAATATTTTTATCAGTTTTGACCCCAACTATCGTCATTTATTATTCCGCAATAACACACAAAGCTTTATTGATCAATCATGGAATTTTTTAAATAGTTGCCATTTCTTTAAAGTGAGTGATGAAGAAGCAATGCTTATCACAGGCAAATCTACATTAGCAGATGCAACTACAGCTTTATTAGAAAAAACCACTTCTGTATTTGCCATAACTTTAGGTAAAGACGGAACCTTACTCGGCATTAATAATACAACACATATTATTCCCAGTATTGCTGTTAAACCTGTTGATACAACCGGTGCCGGTGATGCTTTTGTTGGAGCGGTATTATACCAGTTAAGTAATAAACAGTTAACAGAAATAAAATCTATGTCCGCTGAGCAATGGGAGCATGTTATATTAAATGCCAATAAAGCCGGAGCCAGAACCTGTGAATATATGGGGGCCATGGAGGCCTTTAAACATTTAAGCAGCGATATTTTCAAATAAAATTTTTTTTGTGTATAATTATCAGTTGCATCAGCAAATCAATTCAATTTTACAAAAAAATAAAATTGATATAGCAGGAAAAGATAACCTGTTTTATGTCCGCATGATGGCGAATGCTGACTCAATATATTATTTGTATAATGAGATTTATGGACATCAACCAAATACCATAGATTTATTTAACCAGATGATAGAAGTAATCATACGGGCTTACTTAACCCGTTCCGATACATTAAAAAAGAAAGATGAAGAAAAGGCAGAAAAAGGTAATTGGTTTTTAAACAACGAAATTACCGGCATGAGTTTATATGTTGACCGTTTTTGCGGCAATCTTAAGAATCTTTCTAACAAACTTCATTATTTTGAAAAGCTTGGTGTAAATCTTTTACACCTGATGCCCGTTTTTGAAAGTCCTGCCGGAGAAAGTGATGGCGGTTATGCTGTTTCTAATTTCAGAAAAGTGGATGAACGCTTTGGTTCATTAAAAGATTTACAGACCCTTCATCAAAAAATGAATAAAGCTGGCATGTATATGATGATTGATATTGTTCTCAATCATACTTCACACAGGCATGAATGGGCATTGAAGGCAAAAGAAGGCGATCCTAAATACCTGGATTATTTCTATATGTTTGCCGATAGAAAAATTCCTGATGAATATGATAAAACAATGCCCGAAATATTTCCTGAAAGTTCGCCCGGCAGTTTTACTTATGTACCTGAATGCAACAAATGGGTAATGACGGTCTTTCATAATTATCAATGGGATTTGAATTACACTAATCCTGTTGTTTTTAGTGAAATGCTGGATACCATTTTCTTTTACGCCAATTTAGGTATAGATGTTTTACGAATAGATGCTCCGGCTTTTATATGGAAACAATTGGGAACTACCTGTCAAAACTTGCCGCAAGCGCATACTTTATTACGATTGATTAAACAATGTGTGTTGATTGCCACACCGGGCATGGCTTTGTTGGGAGAAGCAATTGTAGCACCAAAAGAAATTATGAAATATTTTGGAACCGGTTTGTACACAGCCAAAGAATGTGACTTTGCTTATAATGCCACTCATATGGCTTTGCAATGGGATATGCTGGCAACAGGTGATACAAGAGTGATGCTGGCAGCGCAACATGAGATATTACAAAAACCATATGGTACTTCATGGATAACTTATACAAGGTGCCATGATGATATTGGATTAGGATATGATGATTATATGATTCAATATGCAGGATACAATCCTTTTGAGCACCGTAAATTTTTAAAAGATTATTATTCGGGAGCTTATAAAGACAGTCCTGCAACTGGTGCATTATTTTCTTCCAATCCCAAAACTGGTGATGCAAGGATTAGCGGTTCATTGGCTTCTTTATGCGGATTAGAAAAAGCTATTAAAAAAAATGATGCAGATGCTATTGAACTATCTATTCGCAAAATTTTATTGATGCAGGCGCATAGTTTTTTTCTTGGCGGCGTGCCCATGATTTTTTATGGCGATGAACTGGGTTATACCAATGATTATTCTTACCTGAACGACCCGGGTAAAAGTTATGACAACCGCTGGATGCACCGTCCGGTTATTGATTGGGAGAAAAATAAAAAGATAGATGAAGAAGGCACTATTGAACATCGGGTTTTTTCAGCAACACAAAAATTAACCAGCATCAGAAAGAAACTGCAGGTTATTGGAGATTATAAAAACCTTACCTGGCTAACGCCGCATAATATTTATGTTGCAGGTTACATAAGAACGTATGAAGATCAACGATTGTACGGAGTATTTAACTTTAGTGGTAAAACAGCTTATCTTACCTGGCTTGCTTTTAAAGAACATG
>JBLMVP010000369.1:0-2896 GCA_050256755.1 Sphingobacteriales bacterium
GAATCAGGGAGATTCATTTTAATCGGTATTATAAAAATCAAACCAATCTATGCCTAAAATAAAAGAGGTACTAATTGAAGCTCTGATCCCGGTAATAAAAGCTGTAGGAAAAAAGGAAATGCAAAGTTTACTTTCCGGAATAAAAGCAAATAACTCAGATATAGTTTATAAGAAAATCCTACAGAGTATATATTCTGATTTTTCACTTTTAAAAGAAGTAGCAATAAAAAGCAAAACTAAAATAGATGATGGTATCCTGGATTTAGTACTCGAGGCTATAACTGAGCATGCAGCACCAGATGGAATTGAAATGATAAAATAAACCTTTAATTAAAATATTTCTCAGGAACAAGATTAATTTATATTAAATCATATAAGAAGACCTAAAAATACAGGAATACAAAATTAAGTTCAATTAGTCAACCTCAGAACCATGAAAAACAATATCCAAAATCACAATTCAGGTAACCTAAAATTAACATCGGTTTCAGCGAACAATGAATTAGCAAACCTGGGTTCGATAAAGAACACCCTGGCCAATTATCTGAATAATACAATTTCTGAAGAATTGATAACCCATGATTGTGTACATGTTTTGCTAATTGAAAGCGATGAAAACAGCCTGAAAGATCTCCAGATCAAATTGAAGTATGTCCCCAATATTAGCATAGAAGGTCAATATACATCTATAGCAGGCGCTTTTGAATTTATATCCAGGACCGATCTACCCATAGACATTATAATCTGCAATGCTGATATTTGCGAAGGCAATGCCTCTACCCTTTTTAGTCACCTCGCAGCTACCACTCCCATAATATTAATTTCAAATTCCGATAGGCTTATTCCCAAAGCTCTTATCTACAATTGTTTGTATCATTTCTCCACCCCTATTGAATGCCAGGAACTTGTAAAAACATTTTCAATTTTCTCCAAATTGAAATACCAGCTCCAGAAAAATAACCTGAGTAAACATCAGGATTTGAATAAAGGTGCAAAACAAAGACTGGTGGGCAAATTCGGAATAGAGAATGTTGTTTTATTAATAGAAGATATTGCTCTATTCTTTACACAAAATAATATTGTTTTTGCTGTTACCCGTGAAAATAAGCGAATCATTATTGAA
Organism: Sphingobacteriales bacterium; assembly: GCA_050256755.1. Classification (GTDB taxonomy): domain Bacteria; phylum Bacteroidota; class Bacteroidia; order Chitinophagales; family Chitinophagaceae; genus AWTP1-9. The sequence continues at coordinate 1,124 of JBLMVP010000369.1, forward strand.
AAGAAATTAAATGTTCTTGAACGGGAATTAATGCAGGTTGGCTTCTTCCGCATCAGCCGGCAATATCTTGTAAATATAAAATTCATTAAGGGGTATAAACCACTTGAAAAGGTAAAATTACTTATACATCTCAAAGACCTAACCTTATCCGATCCATTGGTGGTGAGTCAGGATTATACACCTGGATTTAAGAAATGGATAGAGAGCAACTAACAAAATTCAATTGCCCAATACCCATTTTAATTTCAAAAAATGCTTTTGTGTTGCCAATAATTAATACGATCTGGTGCTTTGACAGGTAAATTCCTCTGGTGGTTAAATCCCGGCTACAGCCAAAGTTTCTCCAGACTTTATATGCAGAGGTTTATCCTTCACAATTTGAAATTGAGTAAACACCAATTTTACACATATCAAATCAGATAAAAAAAATTAGTAGCAATAAATGATAGCATCTATTCTACTTTGCTCATAAATGCAGGAAAAATTATTTAATAGCAAGCAGGTCTACCGGTTCTATTAAAGGCTCGCGAATCAATAATTCGGGAGCCTTTGCGATTAATGCCCTGGCAATTTCTCCGCTCAAATGCGACTGCCTTCCCTCCTCATTTTCAAAAGTATCAAAAATGCCAAATGTTGATGGTCCTAACTGAAGAGCAAACCAATGAATCGTATTTGTTTCTGCCAGGGCGAGCGGCAATGCACTTTTGATAAATTCAGCCAATTCCTGTTCTTTTCCTGGCCTGGCTTCAAGCCTGGCCAATAAAGCTACTTTTTCCATAATTCAAAAAATTAAATTTTAAATAACTACAACACCATAAAATAATACAGGTTCTTCTCTGACTTAAAAGTGGGTTTAAATTAAGATGGCCCTTGGTTTAAAACCATAATCAAACCATTCAAAAGATAGACCTGTAAAAATCCGGATATCATGATTGATTTACTTCTCACGTTAATATTCATCTTCAATAAAGCTAGTCCTAGCAGTACCATTCAACTGATAAATTGTACCCGGGTCATCCGAAAATTCAATTTTCATATGTATACTATCCACAACATTACCAGACCTAGAATGCCCCATCAATGGAAGTATTTTGCCTTCTGTTACACTTACTGTTATTGGATAATATTCATTTTGCGAATTAACAGCAGAAAATGTAAGCTTGTCAAAATCTGCACCAGCCTTAAATTTTACCTGCCAGCCGTTTTCAAAATCATCAATCCAGATAGAATCCTTGTTGGCGGCTGTATTATAGGTAGCCATTTTAAAATGTCCCAGTCCATATACATCCTTGGTATTTCCAACATCCAGTGTAACAAACCATTCATTAGCAATTTTTTTAGCAACGGTGCCTCCAATATCCGGTAGATTTTTGCTGCAGGAGGATAAAAGAGTAAATACAACCAATGACATTATACAATATGCTTTCATTTATTTTAGTTTATTGTTTAATAAAAGTTCTAAGGCCAGTTCCATATCCCGGATTCAAAATCTTTAATTGATAAGTAGTTGGATTACCGGGCGTATATACTTCATTTGAGGAACTTGTTGTGTTGCCATCATTGGTTATCTGAGATGGTATGAAAATGATGTTTCCGGTTGGATTGAATAAAATTGCAGTTAAATTAGTTCCTGCAGCACCTCCGGGATTAAAAACAGAATAAACACCAGGTGCAATTCTTGTCCATACACTTGTTACTCCTGTAGCAGAACGCAAATAATTACCTGAAAAATCCTGGGCTGCAGCCAGAGCATCGGTGGAATACACTACCACT
>JBLMVP010000370.1:0-3699 GCA_050256755.1 Sphingobacteriales bacterium
TCAAAGATGCTTACCAGTTACTGTCGGACGAAGGCATTATCTATATTGCTACTATGGAGGATGATTATTCCAAATCTGGCTTAGAAGCTGGAAGCAAAGGAGATTTGGTATTTATCCACTATTATGACAAAACATATTTAAATAATCTTCTTCAAAACGTCGGTTTTCAAGTAATTCAGAAATTAAGGTTAAAAAATATTATGTCCAATGGTAAAGAAGTAGTAGATCTAATAATCATTGCCAAAAAGTAAACGAATTATAACAACGGTTTATAGCAATTGTTGCTGGACATAGTAACTTCGGCAGTTTGCAACGAATAGCAGCAGCCGGGGCCCGATGATACTTATCACCTCTGCATTTGATCTCCATCATTTCTATATCTTATAGTTCTGGTACTTTTGACACAAATTACTAAGGATGAAAAATCTCATCCTGTCATTTCTATTTCTTACGGGATTACTTATTTCATCCCAAACTTCTTTTGCTCATTGCGACACAAAAGATGGTCCAGTGGTTGCGGCAGCACAAAAAGCAATAGAGCAAAATAACATTAACTATGTACTTATATGGGTTCATCCTGCTGATGAAAAGGAAATAAAAAAAACTTTCGGGCTCACAATGAAAGTTAGAGAGTTTAGTCCTGAGGCTAAGACACTCGCAGACAATTACTTTTTTGAAACAGTAGTTAGACCGCACAGAAGCGGAGAAGGGATACCCTATACAGGGGTTAAACCATCTGGCACTCCAATAGATGGGAAAATTCTTGCAGCCGACAAATCAATAGCAGTGGGAAATCTTACTCCACTAAATGATTTAGTGCCAAAAGACAGGTTTGCAGAATTGAAGAAACGTTTTGAAAAAGTAATGTCATTAAAAAATTATGATGTTAATAATGTTGGGGCAGGAAGAGAATACGTAGAGGCTTATGTTCAATTTTTTCACTTTGCTGAAGGTGAAGGAGAACATAATCTTAGCCATATAGAAGAAGGCAGACATTTGGAACACCTTCCCTGGCTTTTATCTGGGATTCTCTTAATCACCAGTGTTTCATTTGCCATATTATATTATAGAAAGAAATAAAAGTAGTATGAAATTTAACATCCCACATCCTTTAAAGGCAGAGCATGAAGAACTGCACAACATGCTCAGGCAGGCTACTCATATTTCTGGCAAAACAGGCGATGCTGCTAAAACAGTAGCTAAATTGATGCATCCGCATTTTGTAAAAGAAGAAGAATACGCTCTGCCTCCTTTGGGCTTGTTGCCACTACTTGCTTCAGGAAAACTTTCTGAGGAAATGAAGCTGATCTTACCTATGACAGATAAACTTAAAAAGGACCTTCCTGAAATGTTAGCAGAGCATCAACAAATCGTGGCAGCATTAAAAGTTTTATTACAGCATGCCAGGACCGAAAACCATCCTGAAGTAGTGGACTTTGCAGAGAAACTTATTTTGCATGCACAGACAGAAGAAGAAGTTTCTTACCCAACAGCGATTTTAATCGGAGACTATATTAAACTTCGGCTTGGTAAATAAAACATCTGACCAACAATTACTTTACAGATTACGGGGAAAGAATATCTGATTATAAGAATAACTACCTTTATTGCAAGAAATAAAACTAAACAAAAATAAAAAACTATGTGGGCAACTGATTCATTGTGGTTTGAGATAGCCATAGTAAGTATAATATTCGCTATAGGTAATATGGTGATGGGACATTTTGAGGAACAAACTCCGAAAATTAGAAGAGTTGGCAAATATCTTTTGTTCCTGTTAATAGTTTGTGGAATTTCAGTTTTATTCAATAGAACAGTATCAATGATAGTACTCGGAATTTTCCTTATTCCGGTATTTTATATTCATATTTATTATTTGCCAAAGAAAAAAGGAATAAATGGCTGGACGGGAGAACCTAAAAGCAAATATTATGAATTTCGTAAGTGGAACAAAGATATATTTTCAAAGTAGATAAGCCGGAAAGGGGAGGAGTCACCAGTCTTTGCCCGAATCTTCTCACAAATCGATTTGCATCTATTGTTGAAGAAGCGATTTTTATTCATCGCTCTGCCGGTTTAATTTTTATCATCTTCCCAAATTAAAGAATTTATCTTCCAGCCATTTTGGGTTTTAATAAATTGAAAAAGTTTGTTACCGTATTCCTTAAAATAGTTCCCATTCAGGTAACCTGTTTTTTGATATTTTGACCAGCGTTGTGCAATGTTGCCAACTATTTTTGTTTCTTCATTTGTTTCTTTTTCTTCAAATTCAGTCAGCGTTCCGTCAGATAGTATTTTTTTTCTTGGTTCAATAAAAGTATCCAGGCTATAAACTATTTCTGTTGCATCGCTTTTTTTTATGATTATAGTTTCGGGAAGGCAGATGCTGTGGATTATATTCCAATCGGGTTGCTGTTGCTTTGAATTGGTAAAAATGCTGAAAAATATTTTTGTTAAGTGGTTTATAAATAATTTATCTGTTGTAACACTATACACAAGCAACATTTCATCCTCGTGGTTAATTTCGTTGTTAAACTGGAAGCCCAGCTTTTCCAGGAGCTGAATCGAGTTAGTATTTTCTTTTACTGTTGTTGCAAGAATGTGCGTATGGGCGGCATCCTTTATTACATCATTTAATACTGCTGCTGTTGCTTCATAAGCATATCCTTGTTTGGTATATTTAGCAAGAAAGGCAAAGCCAATATCGTGATGGTCTAAATAGTCACGCTTGATGAAAGTTACAATTCCAATTGGGATTTGTTGATCTTGAATTTTCACAACCCAGTAATTAATAGCTGGATTGTCAATAATTTTTTGGATATACGGGATTGCTTCTTCTGTGGTCTTAATATTTCTATTACCAATAAATTTTATCCATTCAGGACTGTTCACTAACTCCAGAATTAATTCAGTGTCACTTACTGTCAATTTATTTAGTAAAAGCCTGGGGGTACTGTAATTATCTTTCATTGTTTGCCTGTTCTTTGTATGTCTGTTTGATGTTAGTTTTGTTTTCACGGGTTGCGGCTAATGTTCGTCATGACGTTTGTGCTGTTATTTGCTCATTTACTTAATTTTGTTTTCGTTTTGTTTCATAAATTCTGCAATTGCTTTTTCATTATCATTATTATTTTTTTCAAATGTTGAAATTATTCTTTGTCGCTCGGTTGCTTTTTTGTTTTGGCTTAATTTTTTCTTAGCCTGTATGTCAGTAACAAGGATTTCAAAAGTAACAATTCCATTTAGCATTTTTGTCTTATAGTCTACAGGTAATTTGTCCCATTGAGTTTTATATTCTTTTTCAAAATTGTTAATCATAGTGTCTAAAACAGCAAATGATTTGTCTTGTTCAGTAATTACTTTTCCTTTTCCGTAAACGTGTATTGCAAGGTAATTCCAGGTTGGAACATTCATTTCACTGTCATAATGTTTGGGAGAAATATAGGCGTGTGGTTCTGTGAAAATAACTAAAACGTTGTTGCTGGTTATTTCCATCCATTGTGAATTAGCCTTTGCAAAATGTGAAGTCAAAATAATTTCGTTTTCAGTTTCCGTTACAACAAAAGGTAAATGTGCAGCATGTTGAAAATTGTTCTTTACTGTTATAATTGTTGCAAAGCTGTAAGTCTTTATAAAATTTAAAATTTCTTCTTTGTCAGTCGTCAAATAATGCTTTGGAATATACATTTCTATTAATCG
>JBLMVP010000371.1:0-8461 GCA_050256755.1 Sphingobacteriales bacterium
AAATGTTGATAAGGTGTTCCCTTGTCAACATATTACTCTGTCAACTTATCAACTATTATAAATCTGTCGATTTAATCTTTTTAGGAATCTTTACTTCAATATCCATCGGGTTGCCGTTGCGTTTTATTTTCAGATTAAGCTTCCCTTTTTCCCAATTTTCCCAGATAGTTTCACGGGCATCATTGGTATCCTGAATTTTATCACCGGACACTTCCAGCAGCAGATCATCTTTTTTCAACCCTGCTTTGGCTGCAATAGAACTGTCTTCTACTTCAATAATTTTTACACCATCCCCTTCTTCCAAATCCTGTATTTTAATGCCCAGCTTGTGACTGCCACCATGTCCCCAGATAAATCCTCTACCAAAATTATCAAAGGGTATTCCCTTCAATTCATCCAATTCACCAAGTCCTTTCAAACCAAAATCACCCATATCCATTTTTGGCATAATATCACCTCTCCAAAAACCAACGGAACTTCTTTTATCCAGTTTGGCTTTTACAGATTTTTCTTTCCCATCCCGCAAAAAATTAACGGTCACTTCTTCATTTGCTTTATAACTTTTTACTGCATCGGTTAATGATTCTGCATCTTTTACTTTTTTATCGCCCACTTTGGTAATAATATCTCCTTTCTGCAGACCGGCTTTTTCAGCAGCGCTTTTGTCTTTTACTTCTGTTATCTCTGCTCCCTTAACATTATCTCTCATTGTAACGCCGAGTAGACCCCTGTTGTCATCTTCTCCATCATGCCTGTACATTTTAAAATCACCACGGGGAATTCTAACTCTAGGTGAACTTTCAATACGAATACGGGGACGCTCATTGTAATTATATACTTCCACATCACCGTCTTTCCATTCATCGGCTGGTTTTCCGTTGATGGTTACTTTATCGCCATCAACAATAATGGTTGCTTTGCCACCATCTTTCTGGCGGATGACGATCTCTTTTTCCTTTTTGATTTTGTCATCATCCTTTTTATTCTGTGCTTTTGCAGTTAAAGATGAAGCAGCAATAAAAAGGGCTGTTGTCAGGATGAAATACTTTTTCATATGTCTTGATTTTTTATCTACGAAGTTTTTAGTAGTTCGAAGATAGGGAAATGTTTTGAAATACGAAATGTTTCGGAAGTGTTAAAATGTTTTATGGCAACAGGGAAAGACTAGAGGAAATATTGGTTTATAAAAGGGATTTTACTTTCTCAATTACTTTACCCAGATTGGAGATATCCTGCCCACCGGCAGTAGCCAGTGTTTTTTGCCCACCACCACCGCCTTTAATTAACGGAGCGATATGCTCTTTGATAATTTTACCAGCATCTAAATTTTTTGCAGCAGCAACAGTGTCAGCCATACCAACGGCAACAAAAGGCTTGCCGTCAATATTAGCACAGAGGACTACTATATAATCTTTGAGATTATTTTTTAAGTCAAAACAAATTTTCTTTAATGCATCGGCATTGGGCACTTCAATGATATCGCCAATAAAAGTTACACCGTTGATGATTTCATCTTTTGTTAATAATTCATTACGGATGCCTACTAATTGTTTGGCTTCCATCCGTTCCAGTTTCTTGCGCAGCTCAGCATTTTCATTTACTAAATTTTCAACTGCTTTATTTAGATCAGCCGGGTTTTTAAGTTGTTCTTTTACTAAAGTAATAGATTGCAATTGTTCATTCAGAAAATCCTCTGCTGCTTTACCACTAATTGCTTCAATACGTCGCACTCCTGCTGCTACAGCTCCTTCACTCTTAATTTTAAAATACCCCAGCTCACCGGTAGAACCAACATGAGTACCACCACATAATTCAATAGAATAATTAGGATCCATAATAACTACCCGAACAGTATCGCCATATTTTTCACCAAATAAAGCCATGGCTCCCCTTGCCACTGCTTCATCTTTATTCATTTCTTTTATCACCACCGGAATATTGGCCCTTATCTTTTCATTTACCAATGATTCTATACTTGCTAACTCTTGATCAGCTACTTTGGCAAAATGAGAAAAATCGAAACGCAGATGTTCATCATTTACCAACGAACCTTTTTGTGCCACATGCGTTCCTAAAACTTTTCTTAATGCTGCATGCAGGAGATGAGTAGCTGAATGATGGATTGCTGTTTTCTGTCTTTTTTCTTTATCAACTGTTGCTTTAACAACAGCAGAGATATTTACAGGAAGTTTTTCCGCAAAATGAATGATAAGTTCATTCTCTTTTTTGGTATCTAATACTTTTATTTCTTCACCTTCAAAACTCAACATACCGGTATCACCAACCTGTCCGCCACTTTCTGCGTAGAAAGGGGTTGTTTCCAGTACTAATTGAAATCCTTCTTTTCCTTTGGCTTTCACCCTGCGGTACTTTACTACTTTGGTTTGTACTTCGAGTGAATCATAACCCACAAACTTTACAGTATTATTCGGAACAAAATCTACCCAGTCTTCTGTATCAATTGCCGTAGCGGCACGGCTGCGGTCTTTTTGTTGTTTCAGACACTCTTCAAACCTTTCCATATCAACTGTCCAACCAATTTCTTTTGCCATTAGTTGAGTTAAGTCAATTGGAAAGCCATAAGTATCATATAATATAAAAGCAGAAACTCCGTCAATTATGTTTGCCACAATTTCTTCTGGCACTATTTGATTTTTATTTTCCTCAATTCGCTCGTTAAACTTTGTAATTCCTTTTTCCAACGTTCTTAAAAAAGCATCTTCCTCTTCTTTAATAACTTTACTTACAAAATCCTGCTGTGCTTTTAATTCAGGAAATACCTTTTCAAACTGTGAAGCTATAACTGGAAGCAACTGATGCAGCAATGGTTGCTTGTAACCGAGATAGGAATAATAATATCTTACTGCCCTTCTCAATATTCTTCTAATCACATAACCTGCTCCGGTGTTGGAAGGCAATTGCCCATCAGCAATAGTAAAACTGATTGCACGGATATGGTCAGCTAAAACGCGAAAAGCAATACTTTCTTTATCATCCTCTGCTTTGTATTTCTGCCCAACAATTTTTTCAATAGCCGCTATCGTTCCTGTAAATACATCCGTATCGTAATTGCTTTGCTTATTCTGTATCACCCTTACCAATCTTTCAAATCCCATTCCGGTATCCACATGCTTTGCCGGTAATGGTTCCAGGGTTCCGTCTTTTAAACGGTTGAATTGTATAAATACATTATTCCATATTTCTATCACCTGCGGATGATCGTTATTCACTAATGTTTTCCCATCTACTTTTTTTCTTTCATTATCACTCCGGCAATCCACATGAATCTCTGTACAGGGGCCACATGGACCGGTATCCCCCATCTCCCAGAAATTATCTTTTTTATTCCCCAGCAAAATCCTGTCCTCGGCGATTACTTTTTTCCATTCATTGTATGCTTCTTGATCTTTGGGAAGACTTTCTTTTTCATCTCCTTCAAAAATGGTTACATATAACCTGTTTTTATCAAGTTTATAAACTCCCGTTAATAATTCCCAGCTCCAGGCAATAGCTTCTTTCTTAAAATAATCCCCAATACTCCAGTTGCCCAGCATTTCAAACATGGTATGATGGTAAGTGTCCACCCCCACTTCTTCTAAATCGTTATGCTTGCCACTCACCCGTAAACACTTTTGTGTATCAGCAATACGGGGATTCCCGGGTTTTTTATTTCCGAGGAAATAATCTTTAAACTGGTTCATCCCGGCGTTGGTAAACAATAGAGTAGGGTCGTTTTTTACCACTATCGGTGCTGAGGGAACGATTTGATGGCCTTTTGATTTAAAGAAATCAAGAAACTGTTGTCTTATTTCCGAACTTGTCATCATAACCTGTAATTCTTATTTGGGTTGATTTTTGCAGGGGAAGGGGCTATATTTGTTTTCCTGCAAATCAATAGCGGCAAAGGTAATTATTGTTTGTGGTTTATGGTTTGTAGTTTGTGCTTTATAGTTTAGAAAAAATCTTAATTCAAGTCACTCCCTTTCCGGAGTGGTGTGTTTATGAAAAAAATTAAATATTTCTATAATACCAATACGCTCCGGTATGAGAAACTGGTGACACCCCTGCGGGTAAAACTGCTGCAGGTTTTTGGTTTTATAGCAGCTACATTAGTTACCACAGCTATTGTAATTGGCATTGCTTACAGGTATTTCCCCTCAGGTAATGAAAAAAGATTAAGGCAGGAGAATGATGAATTAAAAGATAATTACAATTTACTTAGTGAACAGATACAACAACTCAATCAAAAATTACATGAAATAGAAAAAAGAGACAATGATGTCTACAGGGTAATTTTTGAAAGTACCCCTATTCCTGACAGTGCCCGTGCCAAGGCTATTGCGGTAGATGAAGAAGTAAAACTGGTGCAGCGCATGGGGGAAAACGAACTCACTAAGTCAATCGTTGCTTCACTCATCAATATTACCAACCGTATTAATTTTCAGCAAAAGTCTTTTGGTGACATTGCTGAAATGATTAAGAACAAAGAAAAATTGCTGGCTGCTATTCCGGCTATTCAGCCAGTTTCCAATAAAGATTTGAGCCGGATTGCTTCGGGTTTTGGTTACAGGACTGACCCTGTATATAAAGTAACTAAGTTTCATGCAGGACTTGATTTTTCAGCCCCGCAGGGAACACCAATTTATGCGACAGCAGACGGAAGGATTGAAACGGCTGGACGAAGTGAAGGTGGCTATGGTAATCATGTAGTCATTAATCATGGTTTTGGTTATGAATCTTTATATGGCCATATGTACCGCATTAAAGTAAAGGCAGGACAATCTATAAAACGGGGTGAAGTAATTGGGTGGGTAGGCAGTACAGGAAAATCAACCGGACCGCATTGTCATTATGAAGTAAGAAAAAATGGAAATGCCCTTGACCCCGTATATTTTTTCTATAACGACTTAACTCCCGAGCAATATGACCGCCTGCTGAAAATTGCCGCTACCAAGAATCAGAGTTTTGATTAATATGGCAGTTGACAAGTCATAAGTGCTAACCCAACCATTCAACAATCAATAAAAGCATGTGAGTAATTTGTTAAGCAGCACATTATAATTGAACGTAATTTTATTATGCCAAATTTTGCAAAAAACAATTTACTTATCCATTGTCTAAACAGGACCAAATAGCATTTGAATTTAATTTAGCATCAGTTACCCCGGTTAAATTAAAAAAACCGGCTGTGATAACAGAACCTATTGCTGAGAAAAAAAAAGCAGAGAAAAAATTATTGCAGAAGCGGGGTCGTAAATCCATAAAGGATATGGAGCTGGAAGTAGAGTTAGTGGATATTCCGGAAGATGAAGAGCTGTTTAAAAAACAATATTACAGTATTGGCGAAGTAGCTAAAATGTTTCATGCTAATCAATCCTTAATCCGTTTCTGGGAAATTGAGTTTGATGTATTAAAGCCGAAGAAAAATAAAAAAGGTGATCGTTTTTTCCGGCCGGAAGATGTAAAAAATCTCAAGCTAATTCATTATTTACTCCGGCAAAAAAAATATACCGTGGAAGGCGCTAAAGAATATTTCAAAAAAAATAAAAATGCTACCGAACGGTTATTGCTGGTGCAAAACCTGCAGCAGGTAAAATCATTCTTATTGGAGTTAAAGGCTAATTTATAACCGGTATTTCATTTCTGCTTACCACTTAATTCAATCCTGTAATCTTCCTCTTTGCTGATAGCAATTATTATCATCGCCAATAACATCAGGTATTCACTTACTGCATATCTCAAAATAACAGCATTAAAAGCCCCTGCCTGCATTAAGATGGCAGTTGTTAACAGGATCATAGGCACTGCCCCGACTTTGACCCGTGCTATAATCAATAAAACAGGAAATAACAGTTCAACTAAATAGTAAGAATGTTTGGGGGCCGGTGATAATAACTCAACAATTTGATAAAGGATAAAACCATGCAGAAATAAATCCTGCTTAGATGGCTTGTTTATTTTAAGTTTTTTAAAGAAAAAAATTAAATAAATACTAATAGAAGAAACACTGGCAAAAAAGAGAGTCCTGACACTTAGATTAATTCCGGTTAAACTTCCAAATCTTGCAAAAAAAGAAGAGATTTCGTCGGCTTTGGTGGTATAACTAACATTACTGTACCCTTCTATTATTTTCGGGTAAAAAGGTTTGACAGCTTGTGAAAACGCTGTGGTTTCTTTTGTATAAATATGGGCCCATACATTCATTGCATCAAAATAATCTTTCCATACGCTTGCAGTACCGGACAAACAGACAAATAATATATACAGAATAATTCCTGAGAAACAGCTATAAATTACATGTCTGTTTTTTACTGAAACTAAAAAGGGAAAAATGAAAGGCAGGTACAATGGCCGGAGCACTAATGCAGCTGCCATTATAATACCACAAACAATTTTCATTTTCAAATCACCTGATGAATACGTCCAATACATTAATGTAAATAATAAAGGGGTAAGCAAATAATTTTGACCCCCATCTGTATTGGTAATCCAGCCTATTGATGATGTAAAAAAAGCCAGACCAAAAACAATTGTCAGCAATTTTCTTCCAGGCGTAAGCGCTTCTTTATAAAAGAAAAAAACGATAAGCAATAAAATAAGGTAGTTTCCAAACAACCAAACCTTAGCAATATTTCTGAAAGAAAAATCACTGATCAATCCCATTATATATAAAAAGGATGGTGCTGCCGTTATTTGGTTAACAGGGTAACCTGTGTTATCAAAAGGATCAAGTAATTTATCATCATCCCCCTGTTCCCATTTATAAGTATATGGAGAGATGATCTTTTTTAATAACCGGCCCCCAATTACCCTGTTACGTAAATCCCGGGGATAATTATTATCGTTTCTGATAAAATTGATGACTCCTGAAATAAATATTATCACAGTAATTGTTAAAATAATAAGCCTGGTGTTGTTTTTTATTTTATCAATAGTATCAGGCTTCATTATTTATTAAGATTAGTTATGCTGCCAAACCCGGGTTGTTTACTAATTTTATTTCCTGTTCCTCCATTATCCTCAGCACATCAAAATTAATTCGCTGGCGAAGTTGATTAAAGATATCTATTTGTATGGGCGAAGTAAAATATTCTATGGTAATTACGATGGCATTCCTGTTTACTTCCGTAAAATAAACAGACGCATTATCTAAACTAGTATTATGATTTGTTTTAAGCAAATCATTAACAGCATCTATAAACTTTTTTACATTGCCAGAGGGTGTGTCTGCTTTTATTTCGAGCTTTAATTCCCCTCTTCGCTGTGTACGCAGGGAAAGATTGTCGAGAATACTGTCCACCATTTGTTTGTTGGGAACAGTGACAAATGTTTTCTGATCTGTTCTTATTCTTGTACTCCGCAAGCCAATTTTTTCTACGGTACCCGTAATGGTTTGCACTTTAACAAAATCGCCCAGTGTAAACGGTTTATCAAAAAAGATAATGAAAGAAGCTATCAGGTTTTCCAAGCTTTCTCTTGCTGCCAATGCCATGGCAGCACCCACAATACTTAAACCGGTAAGTAAGGGGCCAATGGGCTTTTGAAAAGTAAAGCGGATGAGTAATAATATTCCGATGATAACCACAATTACTTTAAAAAAATCCTTAAAAAAAACAACCAACTGGTCATCACTTAAATCATCAGTGAGGTTAGCTTTTTCTTCCATCACCAATGCAATAAAATCTATAATCCTCAATAAAAGCCATATAAAAGCAATAATGACAATAGCCGCCGCAATACTGTCAACCAATACATGGAAACTGAGATGATAAATTTTAAAATCCAGTTCCCGGGGAAAATTTAACTGGTCCAGCGTAATCATAATTACAGCAATCATCAAAAACAACTGTAATGGGCCTAAAACCAGTTTTACAAAAGGCTCCCGGCGCAATTGTGAACCGGCTTTGTGCATTAACCTGAAAAGAAAACGGGCAATATACCGGGAAAGATATTTTTTAAAAATAAACATCAATAAAATAATACCACTAACAATGGCATATTCCCTGATGCTGTTTCCAAAAACTATACGTGATAAAAATTCATTCATACTAAAAATAATTACCTGAACCGGTAAATATGCAGTTCATTATTATTTAACGTATATAAGCCAGAAGGATTGATAATTATTTTTTGTGTTTCCTCTTCTTTAACCGGTAATGCAAATAATTTTTCCTGTATATCTCCAATTGTAAAAGTGAAAAATTGATTGTTTTTAATCCCAAAAATGGTTTTGCCAATTACCTGCACATTTTTTAAACCGGTATAATGCAAATTATTTTTTAATGCTCCATAGTAATCAAAAACATAAATACCTTTTAAAGAATCGTAGAGATAAACAAAACGATCCTGGTCAAAAATTTGAGTGGGGGAAGGAATGGTATCAAATAATAAGCGAAAGTCAACTGTTTCATTGAGCACTTTCCCATCTTCACCAATTTTTTTTAGTTTGGCATCCTGTTCA
>JBLMVP010000372.1:0-4561 GCA_050256755.1 Sphingobacteriales bacterium
AACAGCATAAAGGAAAAATTATTTGTTTTGCCGGGAGAAACGATTGTCTATTCCGGTCATGGGGAACCAACTACTATAGGGTTTGAAAAAATGAATAATCCTTTTTTACAGGTTAAATAAACCGTCCAAATACCGGCAGCTTTTGAACTTCTTTTTTTTCAATTCTTAAAACGAAAAGTACATAGGAGAGTAATAAACCTGAAGCAGAAACGTATTTGATTATTTTATTGTCCCAAATATTCAATATCCCCCTGTGTAAAAAAAACAACAGCACAACAATTACTATATATGCTACCAACTTTTTTGTGGCATAAGGAATGTAATAGTGTTTCTGTCCCCATATATAAGAAATTACCATCATGCTGCCGTAGCAGGCAAAAGTGGCCCATGCGCAAGCCATATAACTGAAACGGGGAATAAATAGATAATTAATAATGATGGTTATTATTGCTCCTGCAATGGTAATATAGGCTCCGGCCATCGTTTTATTGGTGAGTTTATACCAAATAGCGAGATTATAATAAATACCCAAAAACATATTTGCCAGTAAAAGAACCGGAACCACTTTAAGGCCAACCCACATTTTAGGATTTCGGATAAACTCTTTCCATATATCTAAGTAGAGGGCCACCACTAAAAACATAACAGTAATGGTAATAACAAAAAACTTCATTACCCTGGCATAGGTACGCTGAGCGTTTTGGTCAGTTGACTGTTTAAAAAAGAAAGGTTCGGCTCCCATCCTGAAAGCCTGTATAAATAGAGAAATAAGAATGGATAATTTATAACAGGCGCTGTATACGCCCACTTCTGCCCGTGCAGCCACTTCACTTTGAACAGGCGCCCACCAGCCAAGCATGATACGATCAAATGTTTCATTAATCATTCCTCCAAAACCTGCTACTATCAGTGGTAATGAATACAGCATCATCTGCTTCCACAGTGACTTATTAAACTTCCACCTGAATTGCAGTAACTCTTTTGACAGTAATAAAAGCGTAATGACAGACTGAACAAATATTGCGATTATTACATAACCCACGCCGGTACTGGGTTTATAAAAAATCAATAACGGGCTTTCCGGGTTACTTGCATAAATTTTGGGACAAATGGAAAGAAAGAAATAGGTAACGAAAATATTAACCAGGATCCCGGTAATTTTTATAACGGCGAATTTTACGGGTCTTCCCTCTTGTCTTAATTTGGCAAATGGTAATACTGACAATGTATCAAATGCAATGATAAATGCACTCCAGGTTATAAATTCCGGATGTTCTTTAATCCGGATAAAGTTTGCAACAGAAGAGTTAAAAAATAAAAGAAGTGCCGTTAAAAAAATGGTACTGCTGATAATTGAAACAACCGAGGTATTATAAATATCTTTTTTAAACTCATCCTTGTGCACATAACGGAAATAGGCGGTTTCCATTCCGTAGGTGAAGATCACATTTAAAAAAGGGATGGCTGCAAAAACCAGACTCATTTCACCATAACTGGAATCTGTGAGCTTGGCTGTTAGATAGGGTGTGAGCAGGTAATTTAAAAAACGGGCTGCAATGGAACTTGCTCCATACCAAACAGTTTGCCCGGCTAATTTTTTAATACTGCTCAATGGGATAGTAAATTTTTTGTCAAAAATAGTATTTGCAAACGACAAGCCGGACTAAACATACTTGCAACTAAAAACAGTATTATTGTATCTTACACTTATAAAAATATTGTTATGAGAAAAGTTATTTTACTGGCTGCGTTATTTTTTATCAGCCGCATTGTTTTAGCCCAATCTTATGAAGGCACGGTGGAATATCAGAAGAACAAACAACTAGCGGCTGTTATTGAATTACCCTATCCCCCCGGAATAGTTGAAGATGCAATTAAAGACAAAATGAAAAGAATGGGTTATTCAGGTAAAGAGAACAAGGGATTTGTCACATTTAAGGGAGTAAGAGATTCCAATGGAAAAGAAATGGATTATGTGATAAGAGTAGAGCGTAAAAGCCGCAAAGAAAAAGATGAGAGTGTTGTGTATTTATTTGGGCAGGGAGCCACTATTGATATGGTAAAAACGGGAAATGGCAGTGATATGGACATCTTAAAAAGCCAGTTAAATAAAATGCGGCCTGATATTGAGGCCTATGACCTGGAAATACAAATTACCGACCAGCAAGAAACCATTAAAAAAGCAGAAAAAAAATACGATAACCTGCAGGATGATCAAAAAAACCTGGAGAAAAAATTAAAGAAGCTGCAGGATGATATTGAAGACAATAAAAATGATCAGGAAAACCAAAAGAAAGAAATAGAAAATCAGAAAAAGGTATTGGGAACACTAAAATCCAAAAGAAAAGGATAATTCAACAAAACATATTATTTGTATAAGCTACTCCAAAGAAAAGAGTGACTTATATTTTTAATAACGAATTTTCTTACGGCCTTCTTTTATATCAGCTTTTCTTTTTTTACTCTCTATTCTTTTTTCCCTGGCTGCTTTAGAAGGTTTGGTGGATATCCGGGCTTTCTTTTTAGTTAATGCCTGTTTTATCAGTTCATTCATCTTACGCACCACCTCTTCTTTATTACTCAGCTGGCTGCGGTGCACCTGAGATTTTACCAGCAGGTATCCGTCTGCATTAATTTTGTGAGACAATTTTTCTTTAATCCTTTGTTTTTCATCTTCATTAAATAATAAAGATTCATCAGGTTTCCAGAAGCCAATTACCATGGTTTCCACCTTGTTTACATTCTGGCCGCCCTTACCTCCGCTACGGGCCGTTTGAAACTGTATTTCTTTACTTACATCAGTCATTGCCTGCAATTTACGGTTCTGAAATGCAAAACTAATTAGGTTGGTAAAAATCATAAGTCATCTATGGCATTGATGTTTGTCAGCTTTTACCTTGGCAGTCTAAAATAATTTAGTATTTCAAATATTAGTTATGGAAACCGCTATCGAACAACAAATCAAATCATCCACAACGCAACCTAAACCCCATAATGTAGAAATTATAGATGGCAACCAGGCTGCGGTACATATAGCTTATAAAACAAGTGAGGTGTGTGCTATCTATCCAATTACTCCCTCTTCCACCATGGGTGAATGGGCTGATGAATGGAGTAGTGATAATAAAGAAAACATTTTTGGTGAGGTGCCCAAGGTGATTGAAATGCAAAGTGAAGCCGGCGCTGCTGGTGCCATTCACGGAGCATTACAGGGTGGGGCATTAGCATCAACTTTTACCTGTTCGCAGGGATTGTTGCTGATGATTCCTAATATGTACAAAATTGCGGGTGAGTTAACCCCAACTGTATTTCATATTGCCGCAAGGTCATTAGCAACGCATGCGTTGTCCATTTTTGGCGACCACAGTGATGTAATGGCAGTACGTGCAACAGGATTTGCTATGTTGTTTGGAAATAATCCGCAACAGGCGCATGATATGGCAATGATTGCAACCGCCGCCACTTTAAAGTCAAGTATTCCTTTCTTAAATATTTTTGATGGCTTCCGCACTTCGCATGAATTAAATGAAGTAGAGATTATGTCAGATGATATCATCCGCAAAATGATTGACAATGATTATGTGGCCCGTCATCGTCACCGTGCATTAAACCCGGCTAACCCTTTTATCCGTGGCAGCGCACAAAACCCGGATGTGTATTTTCAAAGCCGGGAAGCTTGCAATCAATATCATTGGAAGGTTCCGGAAATAGTGGAATCCACTATGAAAAAATTTGAACAGCTTACTGGCCGTTCTTATAAGTTATTTGAATATTATGGACATGCTCATCCTGAAAGAGTGATTATTATTATGGGCTCAGGCGCTGGTGCGGTGCAGGAAACGGTTGATTACCTGAATAAAAATGGTGAAACAGTGGGGATGCTGCAGGTACATTTATACCGTCCTTTCTCTATTAAACATTTTATAAATGAACTGCCAAAATCTGTCACCAGCATTGCTGTACTCGATCGTTGTAAAGAGCCTAACAGTATTGGCGAACCATTGTACATGGATGTAGTAAATGCGTTAAATGAATCACAGGAAAATCATCATGCACATGTTATTGGTGGCCGCTATGGTTTATCCTCTAAGGAGTTTACACCGGGAATGGTGATGGCTATATTTGATGAATTGAAAAAAGATCATCCAAAAAACCATTTTACCATTGGCATTGATGATGATGTTACCTATACAAGCTTAAAATATGATAAAAAATTTTCACTGGAAGACCAGCACCTGTTTCGCGGATTATTTTTTGGACTGGGTGCCGATGGTACTGTAAGTGCCAATAAAAACACGATTAAAATTGTAGGTGAAGAAACAGATGATCATGTGCAGGGTTATTTTGTTTATGATTCCAAAAAATCTGGTTCATTAACCGTTTCTCATTTGCGCTTCAGTAAAAAACCAATTCGTTCTACTTATTTAATTAACTCAGCCAACTTTGTTGCCTGTCATCATTTTCATTACTTGGAAAAATATGATATACTGAAAGATGTGCAACAGGGTGCCACCTTCTTATTAAATGCACCATTTGCAACAGAAGAGGTATGGAATAATTT